>VBDL01000623.1 GCA_005884255.1 Betaproteobacteria bacterium
GCGATCCGGCGCGTCACGGTCTGCCCGACCTCGCCAAGTACCTGAGCTTCGGCGCCAGCCCGCGCGCGACCATCAGCCTGATCGAAGGGGCGAAGGCACTGGCGATGCTGCGCAACCGCAGCTACGCCTTGCCCGAGGACGTCGTCGACCTGGTCGCCGACGTGCTGCGCCATCGCCTGGTGCTGAGCTACGAGGCGCTGGCCGACGCGCTGACTGCGGACCGGCTGATCGAGCGCATCGTGCAAAAACTGCCGCAACCCGATAAACCGCTGGCACACCATGCCGACGAACGCGCCCAGCTCTGAGGCGGTCCTGCGCCACCTCGAATGGACGGTGCTGCGCCGTCTGGACGGGCTGTTGCAAGGCGACTACCGCACCCTGTTCCGCGGTGCCGGCCTCGACCTGGCCGACCTGCGCGAGTACCAGCACCACGACGACGTGCGACACATCGACTGGAACGTGACCGCCCGGCTGCAGTCGCCCTACGTGCGCCAGTTCACCGAAGACCGCGAGCTCAACGCCTGGTTCCTGCTCGACCTGAGCGGCAGCGTCGACTTCGGTTCGCGCGAGCGCACCAAGCGCGCGGTGTCGGCCGAGTTCGTCGCGGTTCTGGCGCGCATCCTCACCCGCCACGGCAACCGCGTCGGCGCCCTGCTCTACGGCAGCCAGGTCGACGCGGTGCTGCCGGCGCGCAACGGCCGCCGCCATGTGCTGCACCTGCTGCAGCGCATGCGCAGCTACGAGGCGCCGGCGGCCAAGCGCGAAACGCAACTGCGCGACCTGCTGCAATCGGCGCAGCAGATGATTCCGCGCCGTTCGATGGTGTTCGTCGTCTCCGACTTCATCAGCGCGCCGGGCTGGACCGCTGCGCTCGCGCGACTCGCGCTGCGCCACGAGGTGCTGGCGGTGCGCCTGTACGACGCGGCCGAGATGGACCTGCCCGATCTCGGGCTGGTGACGATCCGGGACGCCGAGACCGGCGAGCAGCTGTTCGTCGACACCCACGATCCGGCGTTCCGGGAGCGTTTCGTGCAGGCCGGCGAGCGGCGCGAAACCGAGTTGCGCGCGGCCTTCGCCGACGCCGGCGTCGACACGCTGGAGCTGGCGACCGACGACGATCTGGTCGACGCGGTGCTGCGCTTCTCGCAGATGCGCAAGCAGCGCAGCCGGATGTCGACCGGAGGTGCGCTGCCGCTGCACCTGGCGCCGTCTGCGTCCCGCAGTCCCACCGGAGCGCGGCCATGAACTTCGTCTGGCCCGACCTGCTGTGGCTGCTCGCGCTGCTGCCCGCCCTGGTCGCGCTGTATCTGTGGCTGCTGCTGCGGCGCAAGAAGCTCACCGTGCGCTACGCCAGCCTGTCGCTGGTGAAGCAGGCGCTGGGCAAGGGCCCGGGCTGGCGCCGGCATGTGCCGCCGCTGCTGCTGCTGCTCGCGCTCGCGACGCTGCTGGTGGCCACCGCGCGGCCGCTCGCGGTGGTCACGCTGCCGAGCCAGCAGGAGACCATCATCCTCGCGATGGACGTGTCGGGCAGCATGCGCGCCACCGACGTGCACCCGAGCCGCATCGTCGCGGCGCAGGAGGCGGCCAAGTCCTTCGTCAAGGAGCTGCCGCGCACGGTGCGGGTGGGCATCGTCTCGTTCGCCGGCACCGCTGCCGTCGTGCAGCCGCCGACGCAGAGCCGCGAAGACATCTTCGCCGCCATCGACCGCTTCCAGTTGCAGCGCGCCACCGCCATCGGCAGCGGCATCGTGCTCTCGCTCGCAACCCTGTTCCCCGACGACGGCATCGACCTGTCGCAGATCACCGGCCAGCGCAGCATGCCGCCGGGCCCGGGCGAAAAGCCGAAGAAGGAGTTCACCCCGGTGCCGCCGGGCTCGTATGGCTCGGGCGCGATCATCCTGCTCACCGACGGCCAGCGCACCACCGGACCCGACCCGCTCGATGCCGCCAAGATGGCAGCCGACCGCGGGGTGAAGGTCTACACCGTGGGCATCGGCACCAAGGACGGCGAGATCATCGGCTTCGAAGGCTGGTCGATGCGCGTGCGGCTGGACGAGGACACGCTCAAGAGCATCTCCAACCTGACGCGCGCCGAGTACTTCTACGCCGGCACCGCCGCCGACCTGAAGAAGGTCTACGAGTCGCTGAGCACGCGGCTGGTGGTGGAGAAAAAGGAAACCGAGATCAGCGGTCTGTTCGCCGCCGCGGCCGCGCTGCTGGTCGTCGTGGCCGCGGGGCTGTCGGTCGCCTGGTTCGGTCGCGTGCTGTAGTCACGCGCCCTGCACACGAGGGGCGCATCCGCGACGCGGTCGCGCAGGTCGAAGCGCACGGCGGCAAGGTGCTGAAGGCGCTGCACGCGATCGGACCGCACGGCTTTCGCGCCATCGTGCACGACAGCGAAGGCAACCGCATCGCGCTGCACTCGACCCGCGACGCATGATCGGCGCCGTAGCCCGGATGAAATCCGGGGAACGTGCCGGCTCACTCCACCAATCGGCCGTGCTTGAGCCGCAGCACCCGGTCGCAGCGGGTGGCCAGCGTCTCGTCGTGCGACACCATCACGAAGGCCATGCCGCGCTGGCGCGCGAGCTCGAGCATCAGCGCGAACACGCCGTGGGCGGTCTCGCGGTCGAGGTTGCCGGTGGGCTCGTCGGCCAGCACACAGGCCGGGTCGCCGGCCAGCGCGCGCGCGATCGCGACGCGCTGGCGTTCGCCGCCCGACAGCTGCGAGGGGCGATGCCGCACCCGCTCCGCCAGGCCCACCTGCGCGAGCACGGTTTGCGCCTTGGCACGCGCGTCGTCGCGGGTCAGGCGCCGGATGCGCAGCGGCATCGCCACGTTGTCGAGCGCGCTGAACTCGGGCAGCAGGTGGTGGAACTGGTAGACGAAGCCGAGGTGGCGGTTGCGCCAGTCGCCTTGGGTGGCAGGGTCCATGTGGACGAAGTCGCGCCCTTGCAGGCTCACCGCGCCGTCGGTCGGCGCCTCGAGCCCGCCCAGCAGGTGCAGCAGCGTGCTCTTGCCCGAGCCCGACGCGCCGACGACCGCCACCGCCTCGCCGCGACGCACGTCGAGGTCGACGCCCTGCAGCACGTGCACGTCGAGCCTCGATGCGCCCGCCCCTTCGGTGAAGCGCATGTGCAGGCCGCGGGCCTGGATCACCGATTCACTCATAGCGCAGCGCTTCCGCGGGCTGCACGCGGCTCGCGCGCCAGCTCGGGTAGAGCGTGGCGACGAACGCGAGCAGCAGCGAGATGACGACGATGGGCACGATGTCGGTGCTCTGCGGGTCGCTCGGCATGCGGCTGATCAGATAGACGCTGCCGGGCAGGAAGCTCACGTGAAGCAGGCGCTCGATCGCCGGCACGATGACGTCGATGTTGAACGCCACCAGCAGGCCCAGGCCCACGCCCGCGAGCGTGCCGATGATGCCGGCGGCGGCGCCCTGGATCATGAAGATGCCCATGATCGAGCGCGGGCTCGCGCCCAGCGTGCGCAGGATCGCGATGTCGGCCTGCTTGTCGGTCACCGTCATCACCAGCGTGGACACCAGGTTGAACGCCGCCACCGCGACGATCAGGGTGAGGATGATGAACATCAGCCGCTTTTCAACCTGCACC
>VBDL01000624.1 GCA_005884255.1 Betaproteobacteria bacterium
CCTCGGCTGGAGGTTTAGATGGTTCTTAGTTGGCCGGGGCCGCAGGTGTTGGTTCTTCCGTGTTCGGGCGGCGGATCACCCGGGTCCCTTGTCCTGAATCTCGCTTCGAGATCTTGCGCCTTGCCTACCACTTGTCGGCAGTGGCGCCCCGCCGCGGCGCTCGGCGGCGCACGTGAGATGGCGCGCGGCTCAGCGAAGGCCGGCGCGCCGCAGGCGTGATCTCAGGGTCTCGATCTCGTCCAGCAAGTCGAGCACGAGCGCCGTGCCCGCGACGTTGAGTTCCAGATCGCGGGCCAGGCGCAATGCGACGCGCGCGCGGCGCAGCGACGGTCCGCCGAATAGCCAGTCCTCGGGCCCGCTGCCGTCGGGCTCCAATACGCCTTCGTCGACCAGGACGATCACCTGCACGCTGTCGGCGCCGCATGCGCGGCACAGGTCCGCGAGCGTGAAGCGAATTTCTTCCTCGACGACGACGCCGTCGACAATTGAGCGGTGATGGTCGGCCATCGTCGTCATGCCTTCAATGCGCTGCGAGGGTTGAAGTCCGGGAAGGTGCGCGCCAGTGCGGCGTAGGCCTCCTTGGCCGCGGGTGTGTCCGCCGGCGGTGTCTTGATGGCCAGCACTGCATACATGTCACCGGGTGGGTTGCTGGGCAGACCCTTGCCCTTGAGCCGCAGCTTGCGCCCCGACGACGAACCGGGCGGGATGGTCAGCTGCACGCCGCCATCGGGCGTGGGCGCCGCCACCGTGGCGCCAAGCGCCGCTTCCCACGGCGCGATCGACAGGTCGACATAGACATCCCGGCCGTCGGCTCGGAAGTGCGGATGCGGCCGGAACGTAATCTCCAGGTAGAGATCCCCGGCGGGGCCGCCCGCGTGACCCGGTCCACCCTGGCCGGCGAGCCGCAGATGCTGTCCTTCGCGCACGCCCTTGGGAATGTTGACGTCGAGTTGCCGGTCCTGCAGCGTGACCTGGCCCTGCGCGTCGACCTCCGGCATGCGCATCGAGATCGTGCGGCGTGCGCCACGGTAGGCGTCTTCGAGGTCGATCAAGACCTTGGCATGGCGGTCCCTACCCGGCGGGTGGGTGGCGCCGTGCGGGCGCGCACCGCTTGCGTGGCGGCCGAACAGCGATTCGAAGAAGTCGCTGAAATCCATCCCCTCGCCGGGCCCGGCATCGCGATCGCTGAACTCGAAGCCGCTGTCCCAGCCGGGCGGCGGATGGAACTCCTGGCCGCGCCGGTAGCGCTGGCCGACGTCGTCGTACGCGGCGCGCTTCTCCGGGTCGTTCAGCGCTTCGTAGGCCTCCGCCACTTCCTTGAAGCGTGCCTCGGCGTCGGTCTCCTTGCTGACGTCGGGATGGTATTTGCGCGCCAGCTTGCGATAGGCGCGCTTGATCTCGTCCTGGGTGGCGTTGCGCTCCACACCGAGGGTGGCGTAGTAGTCCTTGAACTCCATGGATGATTCCGGCGATGCCTGATGTCGTGCAGCCCGCGCCAGCCTCACGGCAACCGGCGCAGCGGGGGAAGCCCGAGCCTGTCCCTGACGCAAGGCAGCCCGAACCACGCCCGCCGGTTGCTGCGGAGAGAGCACCGGCACCACAAGCGCAACCCCAGCCGGCGCCAACGGCGGAGTCGCGTGGTCGAGGGCCCAAGCCTGCGGCGAGCGCGCCGGGTGACAAGAAGAAGGACAAGGATGAGCAGGCGCGCGCAGAAGAAGGCCGCAAGCAAAAGGAGTAGATCGAGGGGTATCGAAGGAGCGCCGCGTCAGCCCAGGATCGGATCGATCGCGCGAAGCTGCAACGGCGGCGACCAGGTGCTGCGCGTGATCGGCAAGCAGGCGGCGGCCAAGGGCATCATTGAGCCAGCGGCAATGCCTGCGGCCATCATGGCGATCGAAGAGGCGATTGCGCAAGAAGAAGCGCAGCGCAGGAAGGCCGACGCGCAAGCCGTCGCCGAAGGCCGCACTCCTTCGCGCGCCGACGGCGTGACGCTGCGTTTGCGCCGTCTGTGCGAGCGCGGTCTGTGCGGTAGCGCCTGGACAGCGCATGACAAAGAGAACATGCTCGGCTTGCCGAATCAAGTACCAAAGGCGGGTTACAACCCGCGCACTCCCCGAGCCAACGGTTCATCCCGAAACGGGGGCTGGTACTCGGCACTGGAGCCCGAGGACGCAAGCCGCTCGGGCTTCGGTCGTCTGGCACTCACCCACGCACTCACCC
>VBDL01000625.1:0-522 GCA_005884255.1 Betaproteobacteria bacterium
CCGCTTCGCGACGATCGGGCCGCTGGTCTCGGTGCTGCTGTTCCTCGCCGCGATCATTTCGGCCTTCTGGTACCTGCGCAATGAAGAGATCGAGCGCGAGACCGAGTCGGTCAAGCGCGACACCGAGATCGCGCAGCAGCAGATCCGCCTGCGCTTGATCGAGAACCAGGAACAGCTGGTGCGCATCGCGCGCGAGATCGTCACGCGCACCATCGACAGCGACGAGTTCCTCGGCCAGGCCACCAGCTTCACGCGCGAGCGCCCGGAGATCACGCATCTGACGTGGATCAACGCCCGGCGGCAGGTGCGTGCGAGCAAGGCCGCGGTGGGCTTCATGGCCGAGCTGAACATCCATGGCGAGGGCCTAGAGCGCTCGCTGCCGGCCGATGGTCAGCGCAGCGAGCCGGAGTGGGCCTTCATCACGGCGCGCGACCTGCGCCAGCCCGTGTATTCGCGCCCCTTCACCGACGCCAGCGGCGCGCCGGTGTTCCAGATCCAGGTGCCGCTGATCGACCGCAGCGC
>VBDL01000625.1:580-3239 GCA_005884255.1 Betaproteobacteria bacterium
GGCACGCGATCAGCGTGCTCGACGCGCAGCAGCAACTGCTCGTCGGCACCGTGATGCCGATGCCCGGGCAGCATGCGCGGCGCGCATCGATCGTCCATGAGATACCGCTGGCGCCGGCGGGCAACGGGCTGCTGCTGCGCGGCCAGGGCTATCGCACGTCGATCGGCCTCATCAGCAACACCTTGTTCTGGATGGTGGTGTCGCTGTCGGGCCTGACCGTGTGGATGCTGGTCGGCAGCTGGCGCCACATGCGCCGCCGCTCGCAGATGCAGAGCGCGCTCGTGCAGGAAACGAACTTCCGCCGCGCGATGGAGAACTCCATGCTCACCGGCATGCGCGCGATGGACCTGGAGGGACGCATCACCTACGTGAACCCGGCCTTCTGCGCGATGACCGGCTTCACCGACGCCGACCTGATCGGCCGCCTGCCGCCTTTCCCCTACTGGCCGCCGGACCGCATCGACGAGAACACGCGCTTGCTGAAGCAGGAGCTGCAGGGGCGCAGCCCCGCCGGCGGCATCGAGGTGAAGGTGATGCGCCGCGACGGCTCGCAGTTCGACTCGCGCATGTACGTGTCGCCGCTGATCGACCCCAAGGGTCAGCAGACCGGCTGGATGACCTCGATGACCAACATCACCGAGGCCAAGCGCGTGCGCGACCAGCTGTCGGCCTCGCACGAGCGCTTCACCACCGTGCTCGAAGGGCTCGACGCTGCGGTGTCGGTGCTGTCGGTGCAGCAAGGCGAGCTGCTGTTCGCCAACCGCTCCTATCGCCTGTGGTTCGGCGCCGATGCGCGCGGCCACGCGATGCTCGCCGGCGCGGAAGCCTCGCTGCCTTACCTGCCCGAAGGCGGCGAGGATGCGGTCGACGGCTTCGGCGGCCTGCCCGCGCAGGAGCTCACCGAGGCGGGCTCCGACCCGCGCGAGGTCTACGTGGAGAGCCTGCGCAAGTGGTTCGACGTGCGTTCGCGCTACTTGCAATGGACCGACGGGCGCCTGGCGCAGATGCTGATTGCCACCGACATCACCGCGCGCCGCCGCGCCGAGACGCTGGCCGCGCAGCAGGCCGAGAAGGCACAGGTGACGAGCCGCCTGGTGACGATGGGCGAGATGGCGTCGTCGGTGGCGCACGAGCTGAACCAGCCGCTCACCGCAATCACCAACTACTGCAACGGCATGGTCACGCGCGTGAAGGGCGAGGCGATCCAGAAGGACGACCTGATCGCCGCGCTCGAGAAGACCTCCAAGCAGGCGCAGCGCGCGGGGCAGATCATCCATCGCATCCGCGCCTTCGTGAAGCGCAGCGAGCCGCAGCGCCAGCCGTCGGACGCGCGGCAGATCGTCGAGGATGCGGTCGAGCTCGCCAGCATCGACATGCGCCGGCGCAACGTCGCGATCCACACCTACGTCGCGCAGCGGCTGCCGCAACTGATGGTCGACCCGATCCTCATCGAGCAGGTGGTGCTGAACCTCTTGAAGAACGCGTCGGAGGCGATCGACAACGCGAAGCTGCCGCCGTCGCGCCGCCACATCGAGCTGCGCGTGGTGCCGCGCCACACGCCGGAAGAAGGCGGTGTCATCGAGTTCAGCGTCACCGACATGGGGCCGGGGCTAAAGGAGGAAGTGATCGGGCGTCTGTACGAGGCCTTCTTCTCCACCAAGGTCGAAGGCCTGGGCATCGGGCTGAGTTTGTGCCGCTCGATCGTCGAATCCCACCGGGGCAGGATTCGTGCCCAGAACCTCTACAATGGAAGCACCGTGGTGGGCTGCCGTTTCTCGTTCACCTTGCCGGTGGAGACGACAGCCCGGTCCGAGGCCTTAGCGCCCGCAGCCAACCCGACCGTGATTTCATGAGTTTGATTCCGAAGAAGGGCACCGTCTACGTGGTCGACGACGACGAGGCGGTGCGCGACTCGCTGCAATGGTTGCTCGAGGGCAAGGACTACCGCGTCAAGTGCTTCGATTCGTCCGAGTCGTTCCTGTCGCGCTTCGATCCGCGTGAGGTGGCCTGCCTCATCGCCGACATCCGCATGGACGGCATGACCGGGCTGGAGCTGCAGGACCGCCTGGTCGAGCGCCGCTCGCCGCTGCCCATCGTCTTCATCACCGGCCACGGCGACGTGCCGATGGCGGTGAGCACGATGAAGAAGGGGGCGATGGACTTCATCGAGAAGCCGTTCAAGGAAGACGAACTGCTGGGCCTGGTGGAACGCATGCTGGAACAGGCGCGCTCCGCCTTCAGCCAGCACCAGGAAGCCGCCAGCCGCGATGCGCTGCTCAGCCGCCTCACCACGCGTGAAGCGCAGGTGCTCGAGCGCATCGTCGCCGGCCGCTTGAACAAGCAGATCGCCGACGACCTCGGCATCAGCATCAAGACGGTGGAGGCGCACCGCGCCAACATCATGGAAAAGCTCAATGCCAACACCGTGGCCGATCTGCTGAAGATTGCGCTGGGTGCCCAGGCCAAGGTCTGATCGAAATCAACCACGAAAGGCCGCTGTGAAGCGGCCTTTTTTCCTTGTATGACTACTGCTCATCTGATCGACGGCACCGCCCTCTCCAAGCAACTGCGTGCCGAGGTCGCCGAACGCGCGGCCGCCCTCACCGCGCGCGGCATGAAGCCTGGCCTCGCGGTGATCCTCGTCGGTGACGACCCGGCC
>VBDL01000611.1 GCA_005884255.1 Betaproteobacteria bacterium
TTGCCGCGCGCGGTATAGCGGAAGGCGTTGGCCGGGTCGGCGACGATCTCCTCGCAGGCCGCCGCGACGCCCGGCGAATAGGCCAGCGCCAGGTCGCGCTGGTTGATCATCTGCTTGGTCGCCGCGATGGCCACCTTGCCCGGCGTCGGAAACTCGTGGTACTCCAGCGCAGCTTTGCGCAGTTCGGCTCGTTTCTCTTGCTGGGTCGACGACATGGGCAATCTCGCGAGGAAGCTGAGGCGGGGGGACGATTGTAGGTGGCGGGTCGCGGCGCGCGGCGCCGCGCGCCTGCGGAAACTGCGTATCCCCCGCCCGCGCCGGCGGCCGATACTGGGCCATGACTGCCGTGCCCTTGCCTGCGGCCGCCCCGGCGTCGCCGGGGCTGCGCGTGCGCCGCGCGCTGCCGTGGGCCGCGCTGGTGCTGCTGCTGCTGGTCGCGCAAAGCCTGCTGGTCGCGCTGACCATCGACTACGAGGCCTCGCGCAAGCAGGAGCAGGTGGAGGCCGTCAGCGGCGCGGCCGCCGCGCAGCTGCGCCACAACGTCGGCACGCGGCTGCAGGAGCTGCAGGCTCTGCTGTGGAGCGAGGTGTCGCAGCCGCAGTGGCAGCGCGATGCCGCGCAGCTGCTGCATGCCCATCCCGATCTGCTGCGCATCGAGCGGCGCGATGCCGACGGCCGCATCCTCGAAGCCACCGACAGCGCGCAGCAGCCGCCGCTGTTCACTCGCATTCCGCGTGCGGGGCTGTCGCTGGATTCCGAGCTCGCCTGCGTCAGCGCCCGGCGCAACCTGACGCCCAGCCTGTCGCGCAGCTATTTCGTGCCGCGCGACGACGGCCTCGGCATCGAGGTCATCGATGCCTGCGTGCCGGTCACGCGGCGCGGCCAGCTCGACGGCACGCTGGTTGCGACCATCGGCCTGAGCGCACTGCTGGACGGCGCCATCACGGCGGAGCAGTCCCGCGTGCACGAGCTGTCGCTCGTCGAAGGCGACGGCACGCGGCTGGCGCGCGCCGGGCTGCCGCGCGGCCTGGGCGTGTTCGTCGCCGAGCGGCCGGTCGACCTGCCGGGCCTGACGCTGCAGCTTCGCGTGGACAGCACCGCGACGCGGCCGCAGCTCATCCCCAACCTCGCCACCGCGCTGGTGCTCGGCCTGTCGCTGGCCTTGTTCGGCGTGGTGCTGCTGCTGGCGCGCGATGTGCGCCGGCGTGCGCGCGCGGAGACACAGCTCGCCGAAGCGCTGGCGCTGCGCAAGGCGATGGAGGACTCGCTGGTCACCGGCCTGCGTGCGCGCGGGCTGGACGGGCGGCTCGGCTACGTCAACCCGGCGTTCTGCGCGATGGTCGGCTACTCGGCCGACGAGCTGCTGGGCACCTATCCGCCGCCCTACTGGCCGCCGGAAATGCGCGACGAGTACGCCCAGCGCCAGGCTCGCCGGCTCGACGCCGGCCAGTCGGTCGCCGACGCGCGCGAGGGCTACGAGACGCTGTTCCAGCGCAAGAGCGGCGAGCGCTTCCCGGTGATGATCTACGAGGCGCCGCTGGTCGACGGCGGCGGCCGGCACACCGGCTGGATGAGTGCGGTGGTCGATGTCAGCGCGCAGCGGCGCGTCGAAGAGCTGTCGCGCCAGCAGCAGGAGCGACTGCAGGCGGCGGCGCGCCTGGCCACGGTGGGCGAGATGGCCTCGCTGCTCAGCCATGAGCTGAACCAGCCGCTGTCGGCGATCGCCAGCTACGCCAGCGGCTCGCTGAACCTGCTGCAGCAACCGGACGCGCAGACGCCGGGCCAGTTGCAGCAGGCGATGGCGCGCATCGCCGAGCAGGCCGAGCGCGCCGGGCGCGTCATCAAGAGCGTGCACAACTTCGTGCGCCGCCGCGAGCAGGCGCACGAAGTGATCTCGACCGAGCGGCTGATCGATGCCGTGCTGCCGCTGGTGCGCCTGCAGGCGCGCAAGAGCGGCACGCGCATTGCCATCGACGTGCCGCACCCGTCGCCGCGCGTGAAGTGCGACCGCACGATGGTCGAGCAGGTGCTGCTGAACCTGGCCCGCAACGGCATCCAGGCGATGGAGGAGGCCACACCGCTGCCGGCGCGCGTGCTCACGCTGCGCGTGCGCCAGGCACAGCCGCGCTGGGTGGCCTTCAGCGTGATCGATCACGGCCCGGGCATCGCGCCGGACGTGGCGCAGCGCTTGTTCACCCCCTTCTTCACCACGCGCCACGAAGGCATGGGGCTCGGCCTGAGCCTGTGCCGCACGGTGATCGAGCAGCACGGCGGCGCACTGGACTTCGGCGTGACACCGGCCACGGCCAGCGAGCCCGCCGGCACCGAGTTCCGGTTTACGCTTCCCGCCGACAGCAAGCCGGAGCAGCGAGCATGACAAGCAGTATCCCGATGGTCTACCTGGTCGACGACGAGGACGTGGTGCGCGACGCCCTGAGCTGGCTGCTGCGCTCGCGCCGCCTGCTGTCGGAGGGCTATGCGTCGGCCGAGGCCTTCGAGGCGATGCTCGCGGCGCGCTCCGGCCCGTGGCCGACAGCGCCGAGCTGCCTGCTGCTCGACGTGCGCATGCCGGGCATGAGCGGGTTGTCGCTGTTCGATCGGCTGGTCGAGCGCGGCTTGACCGAGGCGCTGCCGGTGATCTTCCTCACCGGGCACGGCGATGTGCCGACCGCCGTCGCCGCCGTCAAGCGTGGCGCCTTCGACTTCGTCGAGAAGCCGTTCTCCGACAACGCGCTGGTCGATCGCGTCGAGCAGGCGCTGGCCGTCAGCACCCAGACCTTGGCGTTGCGCCGCGAGGGCGAGGGCGTGCGCAAGCGCCTGGCCGAGCTGACCGAGCGCGAGCGCGACGTGATGCGGCTGGTCGTCGAAGGCCGGCCAAACAAGCTGATCGCCGACGCGCTGGGCATCAGCGTGCGCACGGTGGAGGTGCACCGCGCGCGCGTGTTCGAGAAGATGGATGTGAAATCGGCGGTCGAGCTGACCAATCTGCTGCGCGAGACAATGGGCACATGGCCCTCGGCGAATTCGACCTGATCGCGAAGTACTTCAGCCCGCGCACGCGACGTGCGGTGCTCGGCGGCGGCGACGACTGCGCGCTGCTGCAGCCCGCGCCGGGCCAGCAGCTCGCGGTGTCGACCGACTTGCTGCTCGAAGGCCGGCACTTCCTGCCCACCGTCGCGCCGGAGCTGCTGGGGCACAAATCGCTGGCGGTGAACCTGAGCGACCTCGCGGCCTGCGGCGCGCGTCCGTTGGCTTTCACGCTGGCGCTGGCGCTGCCGCGCGTCGACGAGGGCTTCCTCGAAGGCTTCTCGCGCGGGCTGCTGGCGCTGGCCGTCGAGCACGACTGCGAGCTCGTTGGCGGCGACACCACCGCCGGGCCACTGGCCATCGGCATCACGGTGTTCGGCGAAGTGCCGCCGGGGCAGGCGCTGCTGCGCAGCGGCGCGTGCGCCGGCGATGAGCTGTGGGTCAGCCATGCGGCGGACGGCGGCCTCGGCGATGCACGCCTCGCGCTCGAAGTGTTCCGCGGCCGCGTGGCGCTGGCCGGCGAGGCCTTCAGCGAGGTACGCGTCGCGCTCGAGCGGCCGCAGCCGCGCGTCGCGCTCGGCCTCGCGCTGCGCGGCGTGGCGAACAGCGCGATCGACTTGAGCGACGGCCTGCTCGGCGACCTCGGTCACATCCTCGAGCGCTCGCAGGTCGGCGCCACGCTGGAGCTGCCCGCACTGCCACGCAGCCGCGTGCTTGCCGCGCAGCCCGAAAGCGTGCAGCAGGCCTGCCTGCTCGCCGGCGGCGATGACTACGAGCTGCTCGTCAGCGCCGCGCCGGCGCGGCGCGATGCCGTGCAGCGCGCCGCGCGCGACGCTGGCGTGGCACTCACGCGCATCGGCCGCATCGACGCCGAGCCGGGGCT
>VBDL01000612.1 GCA_005884255.1 Betaproteobacteria bacterium
ATGCGTTGCATCAGGTTCGGCTCGCTGGCGCGCAGCAGCGCATCGATCGTCGCCGCCAGTTGCGGCAGTGCGCTGCCATCGGCGGCCAGCGCGGCGGTCGACGCGGCCGCGTCGGCGCGCTGCGCGAGCACCGGTGCCGCCAGGCGCAGATCGCTGGCGCACACGACGCCGTCGCGGCAGACGATGAGCGCCGAATGCAGCACGTTCTCCAGCTCGCGCACATTGCCGGGCCAGGCATAGCCCAGCAGCGCGGCCTGTGCATCGGGCGCCAGCGCCGCTTGCGACAACCCGAGCGCCTGGCCATACAGGCCGATGAAGTGCTCAGCCAGCGGCAGGATGTCTCCGGGGCGCTCGCGCAACGGCGGCAGGTCGATGTGCGCGACGCTCAGGCGGTAATACAGGTCCGGGCGAAAGCGCTGCGCCTCCACCGCGCGGCGCAGGTCGACGTTGGTCGCGGCCAGCAGGCGCACATCCAGCGCAATCGGCCGCCGTGAGCCGACGCGCACCACTTGGCGCTCCTGCAGCACGCGCAACAGCTTCACCTGGAGCGCCGGCGACAGGTCGCCGATCTCGTCGAGGAACAGCGTGCCGCCATTGGCCGCCTCGAACCAGCCGGCGCGCGCCTGCTTGGCGCCGGTGAAGGCGCCGGCCTCGTGGCCGAACAGCTCGGCATCGATCAGCGACTCGCTGAAAGCGCCGCAGTTCACCGCGACGAAGGGCCCCTTGCGGCCGCTCATCGCGTGCACGTGCCGCGCCACCAGCTCCTTGCCGGTGCCCGTCTCGCCGATGATCAGCACGGTGGCGCCGGTGCGCGCCACGCGCTCCATCTGGCGCAGCAGTTCCTGCGACGCCGCCTCATGAAAGAGCAGCGTTTTCGCGGGAACGGCGGGCAGTGGCGGCAATGAATCCATGCGGTCGTGTTGCAGTGCATCAAGACCCGCACGATAGGGGTTCCTCACCGGCCGAAGCAGTCACAGTAATGCGTGATGTAACGCGAGCGCCGTCGCGGCACGGGGTGCGTAGACGCTTTGAAGCAACTCGGCAGCGCTTACCGCTTACCGGGCCACGTCGAGAAAGTGCCAGAAGTCGCGCATGAACGGGTGGCGCCAGAAGTGGCGCATCTGCGGCTGCATCAGGTCGGCCATGACGCGGTGCGCGTGGATCTTGTAGGGCATGTAGGCGACCATCAGGTTCTTCGCCTGGCGCATCACCGCGTCGCGCTCGGGCCCGTCGGGCAGACGGTTCTGGCGCTCGAACAGACGATCGAACGCAGGCAGCGCGAAGTGCGAGTCGTTGGCCTCGTCGCCGTTCGGGCCGTAGGCGATGCTGAGAAAGAAGCCGCCGTCGGGCGAGCCCGCCGACCACGCATAGCCCCACATCATCAGCGCGCCGGAGCGGTCGCGCTTGAGCAGCTCCGACCAGGTGGCGATCTCGAACTGCACGCGAATGCCGACCGCCGCGAGCGCGCGCTGCCACAGCTCGCTCTGCACGCGCGAGGCCTGGTCGGCCATCGCGCCGATGCGCAGCACCAGCGGCTGGCCCTCGGGCGTCTCGCGCCAGCCATCGCCATCGCGGTCGACGTAGCCGTAGAGGTCGAGCAGCGCGCGCGCCTTGACCGGGTCGTACTCGCTCATCTCGCTGCGATAGTCCGGGTCGTAGCCGGAGGTGAACGGCGGGATGCTCGATTGCGCGGGAATCGCCAGCTCGCCGCGCACGAGGCGGATGTAGGCCGCGTTGTCGAAGGCCAGCGACACCGCGCGGCGCAGCGCCACCTTCTCCGGCGCATAGCCGCCGATCAGCGCATGCTGGAAGTTGAAGAAGGTCATCGCCATGTCCGGCTGCTGCGACAGCTGCAGCCGCACGCCCTTCTTCGCGAGGAAGGGCGCCAGCTTGCCGTGCGGCACCGACAGCGGCGCGAAGCCGCCCGGCACTTCGAGCCAGTCGTGCTCGCCATTGACGAAGGCGAGCCAGCGCGGCTGCGG
>VBDL01000613.1 GCA_005884255.1 Betaproteobacteria bacterium
GGCCGACGCCTGGCGGTTGCCCAGCGTGATGGTGCCGGTCTTGTCGAGCAGCAGCACATCGACGTCCCCGGCCGCTTCCACCGCTCGGCCCGACGTGGCGATCACGTTAGCCTGCATCATGCGGCTCATGCCGGCCACGCCGATGGACGAGAGCAAGCCGGCGATGGTCGTCGGAATCAGGCACACGAGCAGCGCGATCAGCGTGGTGAGCGTCACCGGTGTGCCGGCTTTCGCCACGTCCACGCTGAACAGCGAGAACGGCAGCAACGTGACAGTGACGCCGAGGAAGACGATGGTGAGCGCCACCAGCAGAATCGTCAGCGCGATCTCGTTGGGCGTCTTCTGCCGCTTGGCGCTTTCGACCATCGCGATCATGCGATCGACGAAGGTCTCGCCCGGGTTGACGGTGATCTTCACGACGATCCAGTCCGACAGCCGCCGATTCGCCGGTGATCGCGCTCTCGTCGACACTGGCCACGCCTTCGATCACCTCGCCGTCGGCGGGGATGACATCGCCAGGCTGCACCAGCACCACGTCGCCCTTGCGAAGCTCGCTGGCCCGTTCGGGAAACCACTTCGCGCCGTGGTGCGGCTCGGTGAGCTTCTTCGCCACGGTGTCGCGCTTCATGCCGCGCAGCGTCGCCGCCTGCGCCTTGCTGCGCCCCTCGGCCAATGCCTCGGCGAAGTTGGCGAACAGGACCGTGAACCACAGGCACACGGCAACAACGAAGATGAACCACGGCGACGCCTCGCCCCGGCCCATGAACGCCTGCACGCACAGCACGCTCGTGAGAATGCTGCCGACATAGACGACGAACATCACCGGGTTGCGCCACTGCACCGCGGGCGACAGCTTGGCGAACGATTCACGCACCGCGGGCCACAGCAGCTCGCGGTCGAACAAGCGAAATGTCTTGCGACTCATGGCAGCCTCATTTGAAGAGCATCAGGTGCTCGATGGCCGGGCCCAGCGCCAGCGCGGGCACGTAGTTCAAGAGGCCGACCAGCAGCACGACGCCGATCAGCAACACGACGAACAGCGGCCCATGCGTGGGCAGCGTTCCGCTGGTCGACGGGATGCGCTTCTTCGCCGCCAGAGAGCCGGCCATCGCCAGCACCGGCACGATGATCGCGAAGCGGCCGAGCCACATCGCGATGCCGAGCGCGATGTTGTAGAACGGCGTATTTGCGCCCAGGCCCGCGAAGGCGCTGCCGTTGTTGTTGGCCGCCGAGCTGAACGCGTAGAGGATTTCCGAGAAACCGTGCGCGCCGGGGTTGGCGATGCCGGCGCGGCCCGCCTGGCTCATCACCGCGATCGCGGTGCCCACCAGCACCAGCAGCGGGCACACGAGGATGACGATGGAGCTCATCTTCATCTCATAGGCCTCGATCTTCTTGCCGAGGTACTCCGGCGTGCGGCCGATCATCAGCCCGGCGATGAACACCGCAAGGATGGCGAACACCAGCATGCCGTAGAGGCCCGAGCCGACGCCGCCGAACACCACTTCGCCCAGGTCGATGTTGATGATCGGCACCATGCCGCCCAGCGGTGAATAGGAGTCGTGCATCGAGTTGACCGAGCCGTTGGAAGCCACCGTCGTCGCCGAGGCCCACAGCGCCGATTCGGCGATGCCGAAGCGCGCTTCCTTGCCTTCCATGTTGCCGCCGGGTTGCGCGACGCCGAGCGCGGCGAGCTGCGGATTGCCCTGCTCCTCGTAGTGCATCACGGTGACCGTGGCCACGAGAAACATCAGCGTCATCGCGGCCAGCAGCGCCCGGCCTTGGCGGCGGTCACCCACCATGCGGCCGAAGGTGAAGCACAGCGCCGAGGGGATTACCAGGATCGCCAGCAGCTCGAGCAGGTCCGTGACCGGCGTGGGGTTCTCGTAAGGGTGCGCCGAGTTCGCATTGAAGAAGCCGCCGCCGTTGGTGCCGAGCTGCTTGATCGCAATCTGCGAGGCCGCGGGGCCGAGCGGCAGCGTTTGCTGCTGGGTGGACTTGTCCTCCATCACCGGCTCGCCCTTGTCGTGTTTCAACGGCTGGCCGTCGGGTCCCTGCTGGGCCTCCTGGTACTTCACGGTCTCGAGCGTCTGCGCCCGCTGGTAGGCGCCGAAGCCCTGCACGACGCCCTGCTGCACGAGCACCAGCGAGAGCACGATGGACAGCGGGAGCAACACCCACAGCGTCACGCGCGTCAGGTCGACCCAGGCATTGCCGATGGTCTTGGCCGTGTGCCGCACGAAGCCGCGGATCATCGCCAGCAGCACCGCGATGCCGGTGGCCGCCGACAGGAAGTTCTGCACGCCAAAACCCAGCATCTGCGTGACGTAGCTCATCGTCGACTCGCCACCGTAGCCTTGCCAGTTGGTGTTGGTGGCAAAGCTCACCGCGGTGTTGAACGAGGAGTCGGGCGACACGTTCGCCAGCCCGACGGGGTTCAGCGGCAGCCAGGCCTGCGTGCGCTGCAGCGCGTAGACGACGAGGAAACCGATGCCGTTGAAAATGAGGATGGCCAGTGCGTACTGCAGCCAGCCCATCTCGATCTCGGCGCGAACGCCGCACAGCCGATACAGGCCCGCCTCGATGCGGCTGCCGAAGTGCAGCCGCCCTTCCATCACGTGCGCGATGTAGCGGCCCAGCGGCAACGCCAGAGCAATGAGCAAGATGCTGTAGACAGCGAGCAGCACCAAAGCGTGGAGACTCATGTGAAGCTCTCCGGCTTGAGCAACGCGGCGACGAGGTAGACCAGCAGGCCGGCCGCCACGATCGCGCCGAGCATGTACATGCCGCTCATGGCTGCGACTCTTCCAGCAGGCGCGCGCAGCCGAACGTCATGCCGACCATCGCGACCCACAGCGCGGCGACCACGCCGAGGTAGACGAAATCCATGCGGAACTCCTGCATCGAACGGATGGGCACGATGCTAGGCAGGGGCGAATAAAGATGTCGCCAA
>VBDL01000620.1:0-2654 GCA_005884255.1 Betaproteobacteria bacterium
GGCCCCGGGGTACCGCAGCAGACCCGTCTGGCTCGATTCTTTGGCCGTGCGTGATGCTTGCCTATGCCGCGGCCACGGGGTCGGTTACAGCGCTGCGCGGCATGTGGCTTGCTAGCGGCCGCGCCGGCCCGCGCCATCTCTGGCGCATTGCCCGCCGCTTCGCGAGGGCCGCTGTCACGATCAGATGCGCTCGTTGCGCATCGGTGCAGCCACGGCAGAATCCCGGCACGCCAGCACGGCGCACGAGGAGAAGAGATGTCGGCCAAGCTCGACGCGATCAACGCGCTGGCGCCGTGGGTGCCGTGGGTGCCGTGGGTGCCGTGGGTGCCGTGGTGATGCTGCTGCGGCTGGTTGCTTAAGCGACCAGCGCCGCGAAGCGCGCAAGGTCCACATTGCCGCCCGACAGCACGATGCCCACGCGCTTGCCGCGCAGCTCGAGCTTGTGCGCGAACACCGCCGCCGCGGCGAGGCAGCCGGTGGGCTCGACGAGCAGCTTCATGCGCGCCGCGAAGAACTTCATCGTCTCGACGAGCTGCGCGTCGCTGACTGTGACGATGCCGTCGACCAGCGCGCGCAGCACCGGGAGGGTGTGGCGGCCGACGCTGCGGCTTTGCGCGGCATCGGCCACCGTATGCGGCGTGTCGATGCGCACGATCTCGCCGCGCGCCAAGCTTTGCTGCGCGTCGTTGCCCGCTTCGGGCTCGACGCCGTAGATCGCGCAGCGCGGAGCCAGGTGCCGCGCCGCGGTGGCGCAGCCCGAAAGCAGGCCGCCGCCGCCGACCGGCGTGATCAGCACGTCGAGCGCGCCGACCTCCTCGATCAGCTCGATGGCCAGCGTGCCCTGCCCCGCCATCACGTGCGGATGATCGAACGGTGGAATCACGGTCATGCCGCGCTCCTCGGCCAACGCACGCACGATGGCCTCCGGGTCTTCGCGGTAGCGGTCGTAGCCCAGCACCTGCGCGCCGTAGCCTTCGGTGGCGGCGCGCTTGGTGGCGGCCGCGTCGTGCGGCATCACCACCGTGGCCTTCACGCCGAGCAGCGAAGCGGCCAGCGCGATGGCCTGCGCATGGTTGCCCGACGAGAAGGTGACCACGCCGCCGGCACGCTGCTCCGGCGTGAACTGCGCGATCGCGTTGTAGGCGCCGCGGATCTTGAAGGCGCCGACGCGCTGCTGGTTCTCGCACTTGAAGAAGAGCTGCGCGCCGGTCAGCGCGTCAGCCGTGCGCGAGCGCAGCACCGGCGTGCGGTGAGCCACGCCGGCAATGCGCTGGTGGGCGCGGGCGACGTCGTCGAAGGAGATCGGAAGCGTGGTGTCCATGGTGCGCACCGTAGCAGCCGCAGCGCCTCTTGAAACTGTGCGTGTGTCCGCGCTGATACAGCACGCCGCGCGGTGCCCGCCGCTGTACCTTCACGTGCGCGACGCGCGTGCCTAGGCTCGGAGCCTCCGAAGCCTGGAGCCCGAAGCGATGAACGAACTGCTGCCGCTTGCCACCTATTGCCTGCTGATGTCCAGCACACCGGGGCCGAACAACGTGATGCTCACCGCGTCGGGGGCGAACTTCGGGTATCGCGGCACGCTGCCGGCCATCCTCGGCATCGTCGTCGGCGGTGCGTTGCAGACCTACGTCACCTGCCTCGGCCTCGGCGCGCTGTTCGTCGCCTACCCGACGCTGCACACGGTGCTGCGCGTGGCCGGGGCGCTGTACCTGCTGGTGCTCGCCTGGTGGCTCACCGGCGGCGCCGTCGGGCGCAGCGAGCTGCCACGACCGGTGTCATTCACGCAGGCCGCGCTGTTCCAGGCGGTCAATCCGAAGAGCTGGATCAAGGCGGTGACGCTGGCCTCCGTGTTCACGCCGGTGGGCTTCCACCCCGCGGCCGGTGCGCTGCTGGTCTCGCTGATCGGGCTGGCGATCGGGCTGCCGTGCATCTCGATGTGGGCCCTGTTCGGCGTGGCGATCGGCCGCTTCCTCGGCAACGCGCGCCGGCAGCGCGTTTTCAATGCCATCATGGGCGGCGCGCTGGCGGTGCTGGCGCTGATGCTGATCCGCTGAATGCTATCTCTCGACCGCGACTCGCCCGTTCCCCTCTCCGACCAGATCGAGGCGCGGCTGCGTGCGCTGATCGACAGCGCGCAACTGCCGCCGGGCGCGAAGCTGATGTCGATCCGCCGGCTCGCGAGTCAGCTCGGCGTGAGCCCGAACACCGTGGTCACCGCCTACGACCGGCTGGTCGCCGCCGGCCTGATCGACTCGCGCGGCACCGCGGGCTTCTTCATCAGCGAGGCGGCCACGTCGTCCACCGACGAGGCGGCGCTGCTCGAGGCCGGCGAGGAGCAGGAGCCGGTGTGGCTCGCGCAGCAGGCCAACGACCAGCGCGCCGGCGTGCTGCAGGCGAGCAGCAGCGTGCTGCCCACGGCCTGGCTCGAAGACGCGATTCCCGCGACGCTGGTACAGCGCGCCTTGAGCAAATCGAGCGCCGGCATGGCCTCACGCTGCCCGCCGCAGGGCCTGCCCGAGCTGCGCGAGCGCATCGCGATGCTGATGCGCAGCTCGGGGCTAGCGGTGGACGCCGGCCGCGTGATGACGACCAGCGGCGGCACGCATGCGATCGACCTGATCTGCCGCAGCCTGCTGCAACCGGGCGACGCGGTG
>VBDL01000620.1:2662-3186 GCA_005884255.1 Betaproteobacteria bacterium
GGCGTGCGCCTGATTCCCATCGCGCGCCGCCCCGACGGCATCGACCTGAACCAGCTCGAAGCCGCGTGCCGCGAGCACCGACCGCGCCTCTTGTTCATCCACAGCGTGCTGCACAACCCCACCGGCTGGGGCAGCAGCGCGGCCAACCTGCACCGCGTGCTGATGCTCGCGCAGCAGCACGGCTTTCTCATCGCCGAAGACGACGTGCAGGGCCACTTCCACCCCGGCTCGCCGACGCGGCTGGCGCAGCTGTCGGGGCTCGATCGCGTCATCTACTACTCGAGCTTCTGCAAGGCGCTGAGCCCGGCGCTGCGCCTGGGCTACATCGCCGCGGAGCCCGCGCTGCTGAAGGCGCTGCTGCGCGAGAAGATCTATTCGGTGCTGACGACGCCGGCGCTCAGCGAGTTCGTGCTGCTCGAGGTGCTGGCTGCCGGCCGCTGGCGCAAGCACATCGACCGCCTGCAGCAGCGCCTGGCCGCAGCGCGCCACGTGAGCACGCGCCAGCTGCGCGCCGCCGGCCTGCT
>VBDL01000621.1 GCA_005884255.1 Betaproteobacteria bacterium
CGTGCAACTGTCGACCCCTCCCGGCGTTGCACTTGTCTCTCGTTGCGAAATCGGATGCGGGGCCGCTGGTCCATCGAAATTCGGATTCCAGAAAGCCACCACCGGTGAACGGCTCCTGATGGCCGGTCGGATCAGTTCATTGAGGGAGGAAACGGACACTGCCGCGCCCGACAGAATGATAGGATGTACACATCCACACACGCTGTTGGCCTCCCCATGTCCACCACGATGACTATCCGCCTCGAAGACGAGGTCAAGGACCGGCTCGATCGCCTGGCCGAGTCGATCCAGCGCAGCAAGTCGTTCCTGGCGGCCGAGGCCATCCGCGAGTTCGTCGAGAACAACGAGTGGCAGATCGCCGAGATCCGCGCCGCGCTGAAGGAGGCCGACGCCGGTGACTTCGCCAGCGACAAGGACGTCGCCGCGCTGGCCAAGAAGTGGAAGGTGAATGCGGGTTAGGTGGCTGCGCAAGGCTCTGCGCAACCTCGACGAGGAAGCCACCTACATCGCCGCTGACGATCCCGCCGCAGCGCGCTTGGTCGTCGCTCGCGTGCTCGACGCCGTCGCCCTGCTCGCGCAGCACCCCGGCATGGGGCGGCCCGGGCGCGTGCCAGGCACGCGCGAGCTCGTCGTCCTCAAGACTCGCTACCTCGTGCCGTACCGGGTGCGCGGCGAGACGGTGGAAATCCTGCGCGTGTTCCACACGTCGCGCCGACTGCCCGAGCGCTGGTAGGCCCGAGACGGAACGCCGCCGGCTCTTCATCGAGCAGTACGATGCCGGAGGAGTCCGGCGATCAGTTGGCCATCCGTTGCTGTCTGATATTCGGCATGCATGCGACTGGCTTCGGGGCTCATGCGGACCCATCCGGCAGACAAATATCAGACGACCAAGCGACGCAGAGCCAGCATTGGCGCGGCTTGCAGCGCCGTTCGGGGTCCGGAATCATAATCCGCAGGTCCGGGGTTCGAGTCCCTGAAGCGCCACCAATCAAATCAAGGCCTTGCATCGATGCAAGGCCTTGTCGTTTGCGGCCCGCGACCCCGGATATTGGACAGTGTCCAATATCTCGCGCCCTACGGCGCGTACGGATCAACTCGATTGCCGTCGTGCGCGAGCAGTTGCATCAGCTTCGGATGGGTGAAGAGCTTCTCCTTGCCAACCCGGATCTCACGTAGCACGCCGATCTCCGCTAGGCTCTTGAGGTAGCGCGCCGCGGCTTGGCGCTGCGCAATGCGCTTGTCGACCAGGTTCGCGATGCGACAGTACGGCTGCTCGAAGATGACGTCGACGAGCTCGCGGCTGTAGATCTTCGGCAGCTTCTCGCGCACGTAGGCAGCGGCGACGTCGGACAGCGCTCGGATGGCCAAGATCTTGTCGGTGGTCCAGCGCGCCGTCTCCTCAACGGCGCTGAGCATGAAGAGCAGCCACGGCTCCCAGGCCTGCTCCTGCGTCACCTGCAGCAGCAGCCGGTAGTAGTCGGCCTTGTACGCGATCACGTAGCGGCTGAGGTAGAGGATCGGCAGCGACAGCAGCTCCTCCTGGATCAGGAAGAGGATGTTGAGCACGCGGCCGGTGCGGCCGTTGCCATCGGTGAAGGGGTGGATGGCCTCGAACTGGTAATGGCCGACGGCCATGCGCACGAGCGGGTCCAGTTCGCGCTGCTCGTGCAAGAAGCGCTCCCAGTTGGCCAGCAAGTCGCGCAGGCGGTCTTCACCCTCGGGCGGCGTGTAGACGATCTCGCCGGTGCGCGCGTTGGCTAACTGGGTGCCAGGCACTCGTCGCACGTCCATGTCGACCGCCTTGATCGTGCGGCAGATCTCGATCGCCGTGGCGGTGCACAGCGGGCGGGCGGCCAGCGACTGGAAACCGGCGTATAGGGCCGTGCGGTAGCGAAGCGCCTCCTTGGTCGCAGCATCGGCTGCGCCATCGCCCGCCTGAGCGAACTGGAATAGCCGGTCGGCCGTGGTGACGATGTTCTCGATCTCGGAACTGTCCTTCGCTTCCAGCAGCGGGATCGTGTTGATCAGCATGGTCTGGTTCGGGATCAGCTCGGCCGCCTGCTTGAGCGCCGCCAGCGCTGCGCGCGCGAGCACGCATTGCTTCAGCACGGCGCG
>VBDL01000622.1 GCA_005884255.1 Betaproteobacteria bacterium
CGGGGTGTCGGTCGGCAGCTTGCTGACGCCGATGGACGCGAGCGCCTTGTTGGCATCCAGCCCCAGATCGTTGGCCACGAGACTCTGGACCGCGGCCATGAGAGCGGCGTTCTTGTCGGTGCCGCAGCGATCGTCGGGTCCGTCGCTGCGGCCGCCACGGTGGGCAAAGCGCTCAGAACCGCCGTGGCGACCGCGCGGTTGAGGTCGGACTGCGACACCGTGGCGCCGCTCATGTGCCTCCGCAGCCGCCCAACGCCCGACACAGGAGCTCAGCCGATGCTGCGATATGCGGTGGAGGGGCGCTTGCTGGGATGAAAACAACAGCGCCGCGTGAAACGCGTCACTGGGCGCGAGCGTTCAGTGCCTCCAGCAGCTTGCCGTGCACGCCACCGAAGCCGCCGTTGCTCATGCACAGCAGGTGGTCGCCGGGGCGCGCGGCCTTGACGACGGCGGTGACCAGCTTGTCGATGCCGTCGCACACCTGCGCCTGCTCACCCATCGGCGCCAGCGCCTCGCGCGCGTCCCACGTGAGGCCACCCGAATGGCAGAACGACAGATCGGCCTCCTCCAGCGCCCACGGCAGCTGGGCCTTCATCGTGCCCAGCTTCATCGTGTTGGAGCGCGGCTCGAAGATGGCGAGGATGCGCTGCAGTCCGACCTTGCGGCGCAGGCCGTTGACCGTCGTGCGCATCGCGGTGGGGTGGTGCGCGAAATCGTCGTAGACCTTGACGCCGCCCGCCTCGCCGCGCAGCTCCAGGCGCCGGCGCACGTTCTCGAAATGCGCCAGTGCGGCAGCCGCTGCATCGGGCGCCACGCCGACATGCTCGGCCGCGCCGATGGCGGCCAGCGCGTTCATCTGGTTGTGCTCGCCGAGAAGCGCCCAGTCGACGCGGCCGATCTTCAGGCTGCCGCGTAGCACGTCGAAGGCATGCGGCTCGCCGCGTGCGCGCAAGGCGCCGGGCTCTTCCTTCTTCGCGCCGAAGCGCAGCACCTCGCTCCAGCAGCCGCGCTCGAGCACGCGCTGCAGCGCATCATCGCGTGCGTTCACGACCAGCCGCCCAGCGGCCGGCACGGTGCGCAGCAGATGGTGGAACTGCGTCTCGATGGCGCCGAGGTCCGCGAAGATGTCCGCGTGGTCGAACTCGAGGTTGTTGAGGATCGTGGTGCGCGGCCGGTAGTGCACGAACTTGCTGCGCTTGTCGAAGAACGCGGTGTCGTATTCGTCGGCCTCGATGACGAAGCACCTTCCTTCGCCCAGGCGCGCCGAGACGCCGAAGTTCTGCGGCACGCCGCCGACGAGGAAGCCGGGCTTCAGTCCGGCGTGCTCCAGGATCCACGCGAGCATCGACGTGGTCGTCGTCTTGCCGTGCGTGCCGGCCACTGCCAGCACGTGGCGGCCTTGCAGCACATGCTCGGCCAGCCACTGCGGCCCGCTCGCGTAGGGCACGCCGGCGTCGAGGATCGCTTCCATCAGCGCGTTGCTGCGGGTGACGACGTTGCCGATGACGAAGAGGTCGGGCTTCACCGCGAGCTGCTCGGCGCCATAGCCTTCGAGCAGCTCTATGCCGAGCGCGCGCAGCTGGTCGCTCATCGGCGGATAGACGTTGGCGTCGCAGCCGGTCACCGTGTGGCCGGCTTCGCGCGCCAGCGCCGCCAGGCCACCCATGAAGGTGCCGCAGATGCCGAGGATGTGGATGTGCATCCCGGCATTGTAGGAAGGCGGCTCGAGGCCGCCGCGGTCAGCGCAGTGCGTCGCGCACCGCGGCGATGGTCAACGCAATGTCGTCGGCCGAGTGCGCCGCGCTGACGAAGCCCGCCTCGTACAGCGCCGGCGCCAGGTACACGCCGCGATCGAGCATCGCGTGGAAGAAGCGGTTGAAGCGCTCCTTGTCGGTGGCCATCACCTGGCCGTAGTTCTGCGGCAAGGCATCCGCGAAGAAGAAGCCGAACATGCCGCCTTCGCAATCGGAAACGAGTGGCACACCGGCGTTCTTGGCTGCAGTGGCGAAGCCGTCAGCGAGCGTGCGCGTCTTCGCGGCGAGCGCGTCGAAGAAGCCGGGCTTGCGGATCTCGCGCAAGGTGGCCAGGCCGCAGGCGGTGGCCACCGGGTTGCCGCTCAAGGTACCGGCCTGGTAGACGGGCCCGAGCGGCGCCAGCTGGCTCATGATCTCGCGCGACGCGCCGAAGGCCGCCAGCGGCATGCCGCCGCCGATGACCTTGCCGAACACGCTGATGTCCGGCCTGAAGCCGGGGAGGGCCTTTGCATAGAGGCTTTGCG
>VBDL01000040.1 GCA_005884255.1 Betaproteobacteria bacterium
CTCAGCGACAGCCGCAACCACGGCCTCAACTTCTGCCAGGGCACGGTCTCGGAGATGTTCAAGCAGCCGGGCAAGGCCATGATCCCGGTGATCGAGGAGTTCGCATCGACCGGCCGCATCTTCATGGTCCATTTCCGCAACATCCGCGGCGGCTACCTCGACTTCCAGGAGACCTTCCCCGACGAAGGCGACGTCGACATGTTCGAGGCCATCAAGGCCTATCAGCGCGGCGGCTACGCGGGCCCCTTGTGCCCGGACCACGTGCCGATGTCCGAGCTCGACGAGGGCCGCGAGCGCTTCATGGCCTTCGCGCTCGGCTACACGCGCGGGCTGCTGCACGCGGCGGGCATCCGCTGATTCACGAGATTCCAAAAGGAGACAAGCCATGAACCGTCGCTCCCTGCTCGGCGCCTTCGCGGCGCTCTTCGTCGCTGGCCCGGCATCGGCCGAAGACGCGTGGCCCAACAAGCCGGTGAAGATCATCGTGCCGTTCCCCGCCGGCGGCACCAGCGACGCGATGGGTCGCATGGTCGCCGACGGCTTGTCGCGCGAGTTCGGCCAGCAGTTCATCGTCGAGAACATCGGCGGCGCCGGTGGCCAGATCGGCACGGCGCGTGCGGTGAAGATGCCGGCCGACGGCTATACGCTGGTGCTCACCGGCGTCGGCCAAAACGCGGTGATGCACGGGTTGAACCCCAACCCCGGCTACGACTCGATGCGGGACTTCATCCACATCAGCCAGATCCACTCGGGGCCCAACGTGCTGGTCGTGCATCCGGGCACACCGTTCAAGACTTTCAACGAGCTGATCGACTACGTGCGCGCCAACCCGGGCAAGCTGAACTACGGCTACACGCATGCAGCCTCGGGCCACATGGCGATGGAGCTGCTGAAGCAGAGCGGGCGCCTGTTCATCGTCGGCATCCCGTACCGTGGCGGCGGCCCGATGCTGCAGGACCTGCTCGGCGGCCAGATCCCGATGATGTTCATCAACCAGGATGCGGCGCTGCCGCACGTGAAGGCCGGCAAGCTGCGCGCGCTGGCGGTGACGAGCAAGGAGCGCAACCCGCTGTATCCCGACGTGCCGACGGTGGAAGAGTCGGGCTTCAAGGGCTACCAGGCGCTGTCGTGGTCGGGCCTGTCGGCGCTGAAAAGCACGCCGCAGCCCATCGTCGATAAGCTCGAAGCGGCGATGAAGAAGATCATGAGCTCGCCCGAGATCAAGCAGCGCATGGAATCGGTGGGCTTCATCGTGCCGCCGCAGGGCAGCAAGGCCTACACCGAGTTCGTGAAGAAGGAGATCGACCTGTGGACCCGGGTCATCAAGACCGCCAACATCCGACCGGAATGAGGAGCATCGACGCATGACCATCAAAGCCAACCCCCTGCAAGCCGGCCTGGCCGCCGGCGAAGCGAGCACCGACCGCATCGAGTGGATCAAGCTCTCGCTCGTCTTCCTGCCGCTGGCCGCACCGATCAGCGACGCCAAGGTGCTGACCGGGCGGCAGAAGCCGCTGACCGAGATTGCCTTCCTCTTTGCCGAAATCCAGACGAAGCAGGGTCACAGCGGCATCGGCTTCTCGTACTCGAAGCGCGCCGGCGGCCCGGGGCAGTTCGTGCACGCGAAGGAGATCGCGCCGAACCTGATCGGCGAAGATCCGAACGACATCGCGCGCCTGTGGGACAAGCTGTGCTGGGCCGGCGCGTCGGTCGGCCGCAGCGGCCTGGCGACGCAGGCGATCGCCGCCTTCGACATCGCGCTGTGGGACCTGAAGGCCAAGCGCGCCGGCCTGCCGCTGGCCAAGCTGCTGGGCGCGCACCGCGACTCGGTGCAGTGCTACAACACCTCGGGCGGCTATCTGTCGATGCCGATCGAGCAGGTGCTGAAGAACGTCGAGGCGTCGCTCGAGCGTGGCATCGGCGGCATCAAGATCAAGGTCGGCCAGCCCGACCCGATGGAAGACCTGCGGCGCGTGCAGGCGGTGCACAAGCTGATCGACGGCCGCGTGCACATGATGGTCGACGCCAACCAGCAGTGGGACCGCGTCACCGCGCAGCGCTTCGGCAAACTCGTCGAGCCGCTGAACCTCACGTGGATCGAGGAGCCGCTCGACGCCTACGACGCCGAAGGCCACGCCGCACTGGCCGCGATGCTCGACACGCCGATCGCCACCGGCGAGATGCTCACCAGCGTGGCCGAGCACTGGGAGCTGATCCGCCACCGCAGCGTCGACTTCATCCAGCCCGACGCGCCGCGCGTCGGCGGCATCACGCCGATGCTGAAGATCATGGGCCTCGCGGACCATGCGCGCATCCGCATGGCGCCGCACTTCGCGATGGAGATCCACCTGCATTTGTCGGCCTCGTATGCCCACGAGCCGTGGGTCGAGCACTTCGAGTGGCTGGAGCCGATGTTCAACGAGCGGCTGCAGATCAAGGATGGCCGCATGGTCGTGCCGAACCGGCTCGGCCTCGGTTTCAGCCTGAGTGAGCAGGCCATTCGCTGGACGTCGGATACTGCAGAGTTCGGCAAGAGATAGGCCCACCCCCTACGGCCTTCGGCCGCCCCCTCGAGGGGGCGACACCGGCGGACCGGCAGAGCCGGATCCGCGGTGTCCTGCTTGGTGCCAGTCGCGCGCTTGCTGACGAGCGCTAGCATTGGCGCGCGATGCGCCTGAAACATATGGAAGTCTTCAACGCCGTGATGCTGACCGGCACGGTCAGCGCCGCGGCGCGGCTGTTGCACGTCACGCAGCCGGCGGTGACGCAGACCTTGCAGCATGCCGAGCTGCAGCTGGGCTACGCGCTCTTCACGCGCCAGCGCAACCGGCTCGTGCCCACGCGCGAGGCGCAGGCGCTGTATCCGGAAGTGCAGCGGCTGATGTCGCAGCTGGAGTCGGTGCGGCGCATCGCCGCGGCGCTGGGCAGCGGCGAAGGCAGCGAGCTGCGCGTGCTGATCGTGCCGTCGCTGGCGATGCGTGCGCTGCCCGATGCGCTGCAGCACTTTCGCAAGCGCTACCCCGAGATGCCGGTGACCATCCGCACCCTGCACTCGCACGAGATCGCGCGCGCCATCGCGCTGCAGGAGGGCGATGTCGGCATCGTCTACGGCAGCCAGTCGCACCCGGCGCTGCACGAGGAGCCGGTGGCCACCGGGCGGCTGGTCTGCGTTTCGCGCGTCGGCAGCGCGGGCGCCGATCGGCGCACGACGGTGGCGCTCGAGGACGTGTTGCGCGCGCCGTTCATCCGCATCGACGAGCGCGACCCGCTCGGCGCCATGCTCGCCGACCAGTGGTCGCGGCTCGGGCTGGCGCCGAGCGCCGGCATCACGGTGCAGACGCACCACATCGCGATGGTGCTGGCCGAGCAGGGCTTCGGCCCGGCGATCATCGATTCCTTCACCGCGCAGGCCGGCCGCAGCGACACGCTGCATGTGCGCGCCGTGCTGCCCGAGGTGCCGGTGGAGGTGCGCGCGCTGCTGCCGCAGGGGCTGCGCTCGCCTCAGCCGGTGGCGGACTTCATCGCGGCGTTCCGCAAGGTCACGGCCGGCGCGTAGGGCCGCGCGTCGATGGTTGCCGGCTGTGCGGCCATCAGGCGTGACAGCAGCGCGGCGCTGCCTGCTGCCAGCGTGAGGCCGAGCGCGCCATGGCCCGTGTTGACCCAGAGCTTCGGGAGGCCGGTCGAGCCGATCAGCGGCCGGCTCGTCGGCGTCGCAGGCCGCAGCCCAGCCCAGGGCTGCGAGTGGCGCAGGTCGCAGGCGCCCGGAAAGTTCTCTTGCACCGCGGCACACAGCGCCGCGATGCGTGCGCCATCGATGCGCAGATCGAAGCCGGTCAGTTCCGCGAAGCCGGCCACGCGCAGCTGCTCGCCCAGGCGCGCGAACACCATCTTGCGCGACTGATCGGTGACGCTGGCGCGCGGCGCCGCGGCGGAATCCACGATGGGCAGCGTGACGCTGTAGCCCTTGATCGGCTCGATCGGCAATTCGACGCCGAGCGGGCGCAGCAGCGCGGCACTCGCGGCGCCGGCGGTCACGATGAAGTGATCGACGGCGATGCGATCGCCTTGCAGCATGAGCGCGTGCGGGGTGCCGCCCTGCATCTCGAAGCCGACGGCGCGCCGGCCCAGACGCAACGTGGCGCCACTGGCCTGCGCCAGCGTCCGCGCGAGCGCTGCGGCGTCGATGACTTCCTCGTCCTCGGTCCACACGCCGAACGCGATGGCCTCGCGGCCGATGGCGGCGAGCGCCGGTTCCAGCGCGATGCACTCGTCGGCCGTCACGAGCCGTTGGCGACAGCCCAGCTCGCGCTGCCACGCGAGCTGCCGCATCACCGCGGCGCGAGCTCGCGCATCGCGATGAATCACCAGCTTGCCGGGCCGCGCATGGTGCAGGACAGGCTCCGCGCCCGGCAGCTCGCGCAACCAGCCATGCAACGTGTCGCGGCTGGCGAACGACAGCGCGAGCAGCGCCTCGGTGGTGCGCCGCACTTCGGCGCTGCGGCAGGCCCGCACGAACGCGGCGAGCCAGCGCAGATGCGCGCCTTCCATGCGCGGCCGCCAGCGCAGCGGGCCGCTCGGCGACAGCAGCCAGCCCGGCAGCGCGCGCAGCGCGGCCGGCGTGGCCAGCGGCTCGACATAGCTGTAGCTCAGCTGCGCGCCGTTGGCGAGGCTGGCACCCTGGCCCGGCGCGTCGAGCGCATCGACCAGCGTGACCTGCCAGCCGTCGCGCGCCAGCGCATACGCGGTGGCGCAGCCGACGATGCCGGCCCCGACGATGCAGGCGTGGCGGCTCATTGGAGCCCCCACGCTCGGCCGCTGCGCGACCTCGCTGCCCCCCGAGGGGGCGTTCGCAAGCTTGGGGCGGCCCGGCGCTTGCTCATCGGTGCAAGGACCACTGCACCGCGCGGCGCGCCAGCGCGGCCGTCGCATCGATCAGCGGCAACGGCGCATTGCCGGCATCGACCACCAGCGGAATCTCGGTACAGCCGAGCACCAGCGCCTGCGCGCCGCGCTGCTGCAGCGCCTGCGCCACCACGAGCAGCCGCTCGGCGCCGCGTTGCAGCTCGCCTGCCTTCACCGCGGCGATGCCGGGCATCACCGACTCGAGCATCTCGCGCGCGGTGGGCAGCAGCCACTGCACCGCGGCGGGACGATTGACATAGAGCCCCGATGCGAGCGTCGCATCGGTGGCGAGCAGCCCGATGCGCGCATTCGGGCCCACGGCGGCCACGGCGTCCTCGATCGCCGCATCCACCAGGTGCAGCATCGGCAGACCGAGCGCGTGCTGCAGCTCGTCGAACCACAGGTGCGCGGTGTTGCACGGCATCACCACCAGCTCGGCGCCGGCGTCGGCCAGGCGTTTACCGCTGGCGACCATCGCGGCCAGCGGCGACACGCCTTCGCCGCGGAACGCCTCGGTGCGGTCCGGCACCTGCGGGATCGAGCTCACGACGACGGGTACATGCTCCTGATCGATGGCTGCGGGCGTGGCTTGCAGCATCTTGCGCATGAAGTCGATGGTGGCCAGCGGCCCCATGCCGCCGAGCACGCCGACGACGCCGAGCTCCGTGGCAGGCATGTCAAGTCGCTGGCTTGTCAGACAGGGCCTTCAGGTTCTCCTGCAGCTCCTTGCTCATCGGCGCGTTCAGGTTGATGCCCTTGGGCGGGATCGGCGACTGGAACCACTTCTTGTACAGCGCTTCGAACTGCCCGCTCTTGATGAGCTGCGCCAGCGTGTCGTCCACCAGCTTCTTGAACGCCGGGTCGTCCTTGCGCAGCATGATCGCGTAGGGCTCGACCTGGATCGCCTCGCCGACCACCGCGAGATCGTTCGGGTTCTGCGAGCTCGCGCGCAGGCCGTAGAGCAGGATGTCGTCCATGCCGAAGGCGTCGGCGCGATCGGACTGCACCAGCAGCGCCGACTCGGCGTGGTCCTTCGCGGCGATCAGGTCGAAGCCGAGGTCACGCTCGGCATTCACCTTGCGCAGCACCTGGTAGTTGGTGGTGCCGGTGGTCGAGACGACCTTCTTGCCCTTCAGGTCGGCGAGCGACTTGACCGGCGAGCTGCTCTTCACCAGCAGCCGCGTGCCGGTGTAGAAGTAGTTGGTCGCGAAGGCCACCTGCTTGGCGCGCTCGCTGTTGTTGGTGGTCGAGCCGCACTCGATGTCGATGGTGCCGTTCTGCATCAGCGGGATGCGGTTCTGCGAGGTCACGGACTGGGTCGCCACCTTGAGGTCGGTGCGGCCGGTGGCCTTCTTCACCTGCTCGACGATCTTGCCGCAGATCTCCCAGCCGAAGCCGGTGGGCTGGCCGTCGCCGCCGAGGTAGGAGAACGGGATCGACGATTCGCGATAGGCCAGCGTGATGCTGCCGCTCGCCTTGATCTTGTCGAGCGTCGCCGGCGTCTGCGCGAGCGCGGAGCCGCTGAAAGCGGCGGCAAGCAAGGTCGGGGCGACGAGGGTCGAAGCACGCATGCGAGCATCCTTTTGCGTTGTGTGATGCGCGAATGCTAAGCAGCCGAGGGCGCGCTTGGCTATCGCGTTTGAGCCGCCGGCCATAAGGCCAGCTGATGGCTTCAGGGGCGGCCAAGCTGGTCCACCCGCGTGCGCGCCGCGTCGACGTCGCGCTGCAGCTCCGCGAGGTAGCGCGAGCGCTCCTCGCTGCTCCACTCGGTATCGGCGAAGCTCGCCAGCGCATAGCTGCGGCTCGCGTGCACGATGCCGGCCAGGCGCGGCATCAGCAGGCGGTCGGGGAAGGCATCGGGGCGCAGCAGGAAGGCATCGACATCGCGCAGGGTCAGCGGGAACGCGGGCTTGCCATCGCGCACCAGCTTGCCGAAGAGGCTCAGTCGAAACGCCTGCGCACCCGCCGCGACCTCGTCGTTGAAGGTCAGCAGCGCGAAGGGCTGGCCGCTCGCATCGTCGACGCGCGCGGTCACCACGTAGCGGCCGGGCACGCGCACGTTGGCACCGAGGTAGAAGTTGAGCGACCCGTCCTCCAGGGCCTCGCGCACGCCGCCTTGCCAGTCGGCCGGCGATTGCGGCGTGTAGACGATGTCGAAGAGGGTCATGCCGCGCTCGTCGCGGTATTGCAGATCGACCTCGACGCGGATTGCGCCGAGCAGCTGCGCAAAGCCCTGCGTCGCCGGCTGCAGCGTTGCGCTGTAGACGCCGTCGCTCGGCGCGGCATCGCCGGCCGTGCCGTCGTCGTTGAAGTTCAGCGGCACCTCGGGAAAGAGCGACGCCGTGTTCGGCTTCGGCAGCTCGTGCGCCCACGCGCGGTTCACGCGCAGCGGCCGCGTGCGGCCGGCCTCGTCGACCAGCGACACCGTGAAGCGCACGCTCTCGCTGCCTTGCACGAACACGCGTTCCTGCGAGGTGCGCAGGCGCACGCCGGAGGCCGCCTTGCCATCGCGCGTGCGCAGTGCGTGGTCCTCGTCGATCGGCCGGTTCGGGTAGAGCTGGTCCGAGTGCGCGCTGCTCGGCTGCGACTCGTACGGGTAGCGCGTCGAATCGCGATAGGCCTCGAGCGTGTCTTGCGCGCGCGCCAGCCGCTGCTGCCACAGCGTGAGCTGCTCGGCGCGTGCGCGCCGGTTGGCATCGCCGAATGCGGATGCCGACGCCGACAGCGGCGCGAACGGCGAGGTCGCCGGCAAGGCCGCGCCGGCGCTGGCGACCGCGGCCGCCTCGGGCGCCGCCGCGCTGGACCAGGCATACCAGCCCAGCGCGCCGGCGGCCACGGCGGCCGCAGCCCAAGCGAGCCTTCTATTGCGCATTCAGCGCCATGTCGGCGCGCACCTTCGAGACCACGCCGCCCCAGTTGCCGTTGGTGTAGTGGTTGTACGACTCGCTGTCATCGCGGAACACCACCGAGTGGTTGGTCCACTTCGCGTGGCCGCCTTCGGTGGCGCCGGTGCCCAGCGTCAGGTCGTTGCAGAACCAGTCGGACGGGTTGCAGTACGAGCCGCCCGAGCTGCCGGCGACGCCGCCGCTGGAATGGTAGGCCACCGCCTCGTCGTCCTGGCCGGGCAGGATGCCCGAGTACAGCGTGCCCTTGGCGCCGGCATACATGTAGAACATCTTGCCGCGCGTGTTGTTGTGGTTGTACATGGCGCGCGCGGTGGTCGTCTTCAGGTCCTGCACCAGTGGCTCCGAGGTCGTCCACGATCCGGCATCGGAGAGCTCCGAGCCGCCCGCGGCGCCGGCGGCCACGTCCACCCACTTGATGTTCCAGCCGGTCTGCGTGCTGCCGTCGGAGTTCGTGCATTCACCGGCCGCGTTGGGCACCGGCGTCTTCTTGTAGCGCGCCGAGCCGCCGTAGAGATCGAGGTTGTAGCCGATCATCAGGTTGCCCGCGCTGTGCACGGCGATGTAGCACCAGTTGGCGCCGGTGCAATAGCAGTCCAGCGCATTGCGCACGAGGTAGGACTGGTCGGAGACGTGGTTGTAGCCGTCCCAGTTGACCGACTTCTTGTTGACGCCAGCGGCCGTGCTCGACGGGCCCCAGTAGGCGAAGTCGGCGTAGTTGCCGAGCTGGCCGCCGCCAGTGCGGCCGTTGATCCACAACGAGTAGTTCGTCGCGGTGGCGCCGAGCGCCGTCAATGCGGCCAGTGCAGCCGCTCCCTTGAGTACCGATCCCGTCCATCGCCGCATCTGCGCCTCCGTGGGTCACGTCAAAGTGGGGCGCAGTGTGGAGCGGGCGCGGGTCGGCGCGCAGCAGGGTTTGTGCCGCGCTGGCTCGGCCGGCCAAGAAATTGGCCTGGCCGGTCAGTCAGAACAAATGCTGCGCCAGGAACTGCAGCGCGCGGCCGTGCGCCAGCGCGGCGCTCGGAGCGTGATAGCTCGCGCGCGCCCAGCAGTTGAAGCCGTGATGCGCGCCGGCGTAGACGTGGAACTCGGTGTCCTTGCCGGCCATCGCGGCGCGCACCTTCTCCACGGCTTCAGGCGGGATGTTGTTGTCGACGCCGGCGTAGTGGAACTGCACCGGGCAGCGGATGCTCGCGGCGCGCTCGAGGTTGTCGTGGATGCCGCCGCCGTAAAAGGGCACCGCGGCGTCGATGTCGGTGGTCGCTTGGGCGCGCTTTCCGAGGTATCGCCGACCTTGTGCACGGCGACCTCCGGCCGCGCGCGCAGCGCGGCGACGCTGCTGGCGATGTCGCGCAGCAGGGCTTCGCGGTCCATGCCCTTGGTGAACGCCAGCGCGCGCTGCATGTCCTCGCCCTCGTAGCCGAGTTCGACGCGCTTGTGCTGGCGCCAGAACACATCGGGCGCCATCACCACGAAGCCGGCCAGCGCGTACTGCTCGGCCACCGCGCGGATGTGTGCGTTGACGCCGAAGATCTCCTGGAACAGCACGAGTCCGGGGCCGCTGCCCGCGGGCGGCAGCGCGAGATAGGCGTCGAAGGGCTCGGCGGCCTCGACCTGGATCCACTTGGCGATCACGGGACTCGTCATCATTCGGCTCCAAAAGCTTGGAGGCCGATGCTAGTACACCCGCCCCTTGCGGTACTGCGCATGCGCGCGCCGCGCCAGCGTGGTGGCACGCGCCATCGCCGACAGCGCGGTGCTCGCGTGCGCATGCGCGATCGCCAGGCCCAGCGCATCGGCGGCATCGCGGCCCGGCTCGCCGGGCACCAGCCCGTGGCCGACGATGGCCTTCTTCATCTGCAGCGCGGTGTATTCCGACACCGGCAGGTTGCTCGCCACCAGCGCCGCCAGCGCGGCGCCGCGCGCCTGCCCCAGCAGCAAGGTGCTCTGCGGGTTGACGTTGACGAACACGATCTCCACCGAGGCTTGCGCCGGTTCGTAGCGCTGCACTATCTCGCGCACGCCGTCGAACAGGATCTTCAGGCGCCCGGGCAGGTCGCCGGTGGGCAGCGCATCGGTCTTGATGGTGCCGCTGGCCACGTAGTGCAACCGCGCGCCGTCGCGCTCGATCACACCGAAGCCGGTGGTGCGCAGGCCGGGGTCGATGCCGAGGATGCGGAGCGCGGTAGTCACGGGTTGAGTTTGAAGTACCAGCGCACCGAATGGAAGAACACAGGCGCCGCGAAGCACAGCGGCGCGACGCGGTCGAGCAATCCGACCGCGCCGGTCACCGCGGCGGCGTTGCCCCAGTGCTGCACGCCAGCGTCGCGCTTCAGTGCCTTCATCACGAACTCGCCCAGCGTGCCGGCGCCGGCGGCGATGAAGGCCATCGCCAGCGCCTGCGTTGCCTTGAACGGCGTGATCCAGTACAGCAGCGTGCCGACCACCGCGGCGGCCAGCGTGCCGACGAACCAGGCGCGCCACGAGAAGCTGCGGCTGATCTGCCGCGCCACCGGGTTGCGGCGCAGCGAGCGCGTCTGCGCCTCCTGCACGATCTGCGCGGTGGCGGCAGTGACGACGAGGAAGAACAGGAGAAACGCGCCGCGCCCGTGCACACCGGGGAACTCGAGCAGCAGCAGCGCCGGCGCGTGCGAGAGCCCGAAGATGCAGACCATGATGCCCCACTGGATCTTCGCGTTGCGCTCGAGAAAGCGCGTCGGGTCGCCGGCGAAGGCGCTGACCACCGGAATCGCGAGGAACACGTAGACCGGGATGAACACCGAGAAGAGGTCGAACGCGCGGCTGCCGACCAGCGCGTACTGCAGCGGCAGCACCGCGAAGAAGGCGAGCAGCAGGCTGCGGTGGTCGCTGCGCCGCGTGTGCATCAAGGTGACGAACTCGCGGAAGGCGAGGAAGGAGAACACGCCGAACAGCAGCGTCGCGCCCAATGGTCCTGAGACCCAGGCGAGCCAGAACACGATGGCGCTGATCCACACCGCGCGCAGGTCACGCTTGAAGCGGTCGTGGCGGTCCTGCGCATCGATGTCTGCGCCCGGCTCGCGCAGCGAGGTCGCGAAGGCGATCGCGGTGACGAGCGCCAGCGCGCCGAAGAGGATGACGAACAGCAGCGCGACCTGCTGCTCGGCGGTGAGCGATTTGAGTTGGCTCACGATTGGGCCGGTCGTAACGCGACCACCGCGTCACGCGCGCGCTCGAGGAAGGCGGGCTTGTCCTCGCCGGCTTGCAGCTGCAGCGGCGCTCCGAAGGTCACGCTGCACAGGATCGGCACCGGCACCACCTCGCCCTTGGGCATCACGCGCTGCACGTTGTCGATCCACGCGGGGATCAGCTGCACCTGCGGGAACGCTTCGGCCAGGTGGAACAGCCCGCTCTTGAAGTCTTGCGGCTCGCCCTTGCTGCTGCGCGTGCCTTCGGGAAAGATGACCAGCGAGTCGCCGTTGTTCAGCGCCTCGAGCAGCGGCTCCAGCGGGTCCTGGTCATCGGTGCGCTGCCTGTCGACATACACCGCGTTGAACACCGCGCTGGTGAGCCAGTGCTTGAAGGGGCTGGAGGTCCAGTAGTCCTTCGCCGCGATCGGCCGAGTCGCGGCGCGCAACTCGCGCGGCAGCGCGGCCCAGATCAGCACCCAGTCGAGGTGGCTCTGGTGGTTGGCGAAGTAGATGCGCTGCTCGGCCTTCGGCGGGCAGCCGAGCCAGTGGCCTTGCGCACCGGTGATCAGCCGCGCGACAAAGGCCAGGCCCAGGCCGGTGGCTTGAGCAACGACAGGGCTCAATGCCTGAAGTGGCGGGTGCCCGTGAACACCATCGCGATGCCGCGCTCGGCGGCGGCGGCTATCACCTCGTCGTCGCGCATCGAGCCGCCGGGCTGGATCACGCAGGTCGCGCCCGCGTCGCACACCACGTCGAGTCCGTCACGGAAGGGGAAGAAGGCGTCGCTTGCCACTGCCGAGCCCTTGAGCGTCAGCCCGGCGTTCTCAGCCTTGATCGACGCGATGCGCGCGCTGTCGATGCGGCTCATCTGCCCCGCGCCGACGCCCAGCGTCATGCCGCCGGCGCAGAACACGATGGCGTTGCTCTTCACGAACTTGGCGACCTTCCATGCGAACAGCAGGTCCTGCATCTGCTCGTGCGTGGGCTGCAGCTTGGTGACCACGCGCAACTCCGAGGCCTGCACGTTCTTTGCGTCGGCGCCCTGCACCAGCAGCCCGCCGCCGACGCGCTTGTAGTCGAGCGCATTGCCTTGCTTGGACAGCGGCACTTCGAGCAGGCGTACGTTCTGCCTTGCAGCGAATGCCGTCCGAGCCTCGGGCGTGATGCTCGGCGCTATGACCACCTCGACGAACTGATTGCCCACGATCGCGCCCGCCGCAGCGCTGTCAAGCGGCTGGTTGAAGGCGATGATGCCGCCGTACGCCGACGTCGGATCGGTCTTGAAGGCCTTCGAATACGCCTCGGCCGCGGTGCCGCCGACCGCCACGCCGCAGGGGTTCGCGTGCTTGACGATGACACACGCGGGCGCATCGAACGTCTTCACGCACTCCCACGCCGCATCGGCATCGGCGATGTTGTTGTACGAAAGTTCCTTGCCTTGCAGCTGCGTCCAGTGCGCCAAGGTCCCAGGCGCCGGCTTGGCGTCGCGGTAGAACGCGGCGCTCTGGTGCGGGTTCTCGCCATAGCGCAGTTCCTGCGTCTTCGCCAGTTGCACGCTGAGCACCGCCGGGTACTCGGCGCGCTGCGGCACGCTGGCGGTCGAGCCCTCGCTGCCGTCGGCCAGCGCGGTGAGGTAGTTGGTGATCATGCCGTCGTAGGCGGCGGTGTGCGCGAACACCTTCTTCGCCAGCATGAACTTGGTGGCACGCTCGATCTTGCCGGCCTTCAGCTCGGTGAGCACGCGCGCGTAGTCCACCGGGTCGATGACGACGGCCACGTCCTGCCAGTTCTTCGCCGCGGCACGCAGCATCGCTGGGCCGCCGATGTCGATGTTCTCGATCGCGTCTTCCAGCGTGCAGTCGGGCCGCGCTGTGGCCTGCGCGAACGGGTAGAGGTTGACGATCAGCAGGTCGATCGTCGCGATGCCGTGCTGCTGCAGCGCCGCCATGTGCGCCGGCAGATCGCGCCGCGCGAGCAGGCCGCCGTGGATGCGCGGATGCAGCGTCTTCACGCGGCCATCGAGCATCTCCGGAAAGCCGGTGACCTCGGCCACTTCGGTGACGGGCAGGCCGGCCTCGGCCAGCAGCTTGGCGGTGCCGCCGGTGGCGATGCCGGTCTTGTCGGAGACGGAGAGCAGGGCTTGCATGGAAATTTCTCTACTTGGCGAGCTTGTGTTCGACGAGCTTGCGGCGCAGCGTGTTGCGGTTGATGCCCAACCACTCCGCGGCCTTGCTCTGGTTGCCTTCGGCGTACTTCATCACCACATCGAGCAGCGGCTTCTCGACGGTGCCCATCACCATCTCATGCATCGAGTGCGGCTCGGTGCCGCGCAGATCCTTGAAGTAGGCCTCGAGGCTGTCCCTGATGCATTCTTCGATGTGTTTTTTGCTCATGCTTGTTGTACCAGCAGTTCATCGTTGGCCGCCACGTTTGTGACAGGCAGCCGCTCATGGTGTTCGGCCAGTTCATCGAACCAGGTGGCCACCGCGCGCAGTTGCGCGTCGCAGGTGGCCAGCGTGTTCATCGCGGCGCGGAAGGTCTCGCCGCCCGGCAGCGCGCGCACGGCCCAGCCGATGTGCTTGCGCGCGCTGCGCACGCCGGTGTCTTCGCCGTAGAGGCTGTAGTGATCGTGCAGGTGCTCGATGAGCCACTGCCGCACGTCGCGCGTGGCCGGCGCCTCGAGTTCCTGGCCGGTGGCCAGGGTGTGCGCGATCTCGCGGAAGATCCACGGCCGGCCCTGTGCGGCGCGGCCGATCATCAGCGCATCGGCGCGCGTGTAGTCGAGCACGGCACGCGCCTTGGCGGGCGTATCGATGTCGCCGTTGGCGACCACGGGGATCGTGAGCGCCGCCTTCACCGCGGCGATGGTGTCGTATTCCGCCGCGCCCTTGTAGCCTTGCTCGCGCGTGCGGCCATGCACGGTGAGCATCGCGATGCCGGCGCTTTCCGCGGCACGCGCCAGCGCCAGCGCATTGCGTTCGGCCTCGCACCAGCCGGTGCGCATCTTCAGCGTGACCGGCACGCCGCGCGGCGCGCACACCGCGACCACCGCTTCGATGATGGCGAGAGCGCCAGCCTCGTCGCGCATCAGCGCCGAGCCCGCCCACTTGTTGCAGACCTTCTTCGCCGGGCAGCCCATGTTGATGTCGATGATCTGCGCGCCGCGGTCGATGTTGTAGGCCGCGGCCTCGGCCATCATCGGTGCGTCGGTGCCGGCGATCTGCACCGCGATCGGCCCCGGCTCGCCCTCATGGTTGGCGCGGCGCGAGGTCTTCAGGCTGTCCCACAGATCGCGCCGCGACGTGACCATCTCGCTCACCGCGTACCCCGCGCCGAGCCGCTTGCACAGCTGGCGAAACGGCCGGTCGGTGACACCCGCCATCGGCGCGACGAACAAGTGGTTCGCCAGTTCGAAGGGGCCGATGCGCATGGCGAGGTGTTGAATGGGGCTGCTCAAAAAGGAGGCAGCAGTATAGCCGTCGGCGCTGTCGTGTCGATGACATCGCCGCGCTGTCGATAATCCCTCTGATGGAAGCCTGGATCGACTGGTTGCTGGCGCTGCTGGCGCTGCCGAAATTCGGCCTGTCCACCGTCTTCATCGTCGCCTTCATCTCGGCGACCTTGCTGCCGCTGGGCTCCGAGCCGGTGGTGTTCGGGCTGGTCAAGCTCAATCCCGATCTCTTCTGGCCGGCGTTTCTCGTTGCCACCGCGGGCAACACGCTCGGTGGCGTGGTCACGTGGTGGATGGGCTACGGTGCCGAGCGCGCGGTCGAGCGCGTGCGGCATCGCCCGGTCGAGCACCGCGCGCTCGCCTGGCTGCAGCGCTTCGGCGCACCCGCGTGCCTGCTGTCGTGGCTGCCCGGCGTGGGCGATCCGCTGTGCGCGGTGGCCGGGTGGCTGCGCTTGCCGTTCTGGCCTTGCGTGCTTTACATGGCGATCGGCAAGTTCGGCCGCTACCTGCTGATGACGGCCAGCCTGCTGTGGGCCTTCCCCGGCGTCATTGGACACTGATCACTGCAGCGCGGCGTTCAGGCGCGCTGCAGTGTCGCCGAAGGCGTAGGTGTCCATGCCGAGCGAGCCGGAGGTGAGGCTCGCGTGCAGCCGCAGCGGCACGGCCTCGCGCCCGCCGGCGCCGGCGGCAATGTACCACGGCAGCAGGTGCTCGTCGGTCGGATGCATGTCCGCCGCGTGCGGCGCCTGGCGCCGGTAGTCGAACAGCGTGTCCCACTCGCGTGCCGCCGCGTGCTCGGCGAACCAGCGGCGGAAGGCCGCGGACTCGGGGATCTCCGGCGCATCTGCCGGCGTGCGGCCACCGCCCGCGAACACGCGGCGCAGGTTGTGCGTGATGCTGCCGCTGCCCATCACGAACTGCTGCGCCGGTGACTGCGACGGTACCCAGGCCAGCGGCAGCACCGGCACGTCGGCGTCGGGGTACAGGTAGCGCAGTGGCGTCCAGATGCCATGGTCGAGGCCGCCGTCGTCGACGCGGTGCGCCGTGATGCCGGCGTTGGCGAGCAGGCGCTGCACGTCGTCGGCCAGCGCGGGCGCACCGGGAGCGTCGTAGCGCAGCGTGTAGAGCTCGTCGGGAAAGCCGCCGAAGTCGTACACGGCCTCGTGGCGCGCGCCGGCGATCAGCACCGGCTCGCGCGTGAGAGAGTGCGCCGACAGCGCGACGATGGCGCGCGGGCGGCCGAATGCGGCGTCGATGGCCGGCCCGAGGCGTTGCAGAAAGGCGCCGGCTTCGCGTGGTTCGAGCGCGATCATCGGCGAGCCGTGCGAGATGAAGAGCGAAGGCAAGGCGTCCATGGCTCCATTGGACGCCGACAGCGCTTCGATGTTGTTCGCGCGTGTTGCATGCAACGTTCGCGGCTGGTGTACCGTCGCGCCATGTCACCGACACTGCCTGTTTCCGCCTGGCGGCTCGCGGCGCGCCAGACCTGGCGCGACCTGCGCGCCGGCGACTTGCGCCTGCTGATGCTCGCCGTGACCTTGGCTGTCGCGGCCTTGAGCGCGGTGGGCTTCTTCGCCGATCGATTGGAGAGCGGCCTGTCACGCGATGCGCGGAAACTGCTCGGTGGCGACGCCGTGCTCGTCAGCGACAAGCCGGCACCGCCGGAGTTCGCCGTGCAGGCCGGCAGCGAGAAGCTGCGCGTGGCCACCAGCGCCACCTTCCCGAGCATGGCGCGCGCCGCGGAGGAGCGCGGCGGCGCGACGCGGCTGGTGGCGGTGAAGGCGGTGAGCGACACCTATCCGCTGCGCGGCAAGCTGCGCGTGAAGGACGCCGCCGACGCGCGCGAGCGCGACGTGGTGCAGGCGCCGGCGCGCGGCAGCGTGTGGGTCGATGCACCGGTGCTCGATGCACTGAACCTGCGTGTCGGCGACGCGCTGTTGCTCGGCGACGCGCGCCTCACGATCGCGCGCATCATCGTGCTCGAGCCCGACCGCGGCGCCGGCTTCATCAACTTCGCGCCGCGCGTGCTGCTCAACGAGGCCGACTTGGCCGCAACGGGCCTGGTGCAGCCGGCCAGCCGAGTGACCTATCGGCTCGCGGTGGCCGCGCAAGGCACCGACGAGGCCGCGGTGAACCGCTATGTCGGCTGGGCCGAGTCGCGCATCAAGACCCTGCCGCTGCGCGGCGCGCGCGTCGAGTCCTTCGAGACTGGCCGCCCGGAGATGCGGCAGACGCTCGATCGCGCGCACAAGTTCCTCAACCTCGTCGCGCTGCTCGCCGCGCTGCTGGCCGCGGTGGCGGTGGCCATCGCGGCGCGCGACTTCGCCAACCGCCATCTCGACGACTGCGCGATGTTGCGCGTGCTCGGCTGTCCGCAGCGCTCGATCGCGCTGGCGCAGCTGATCGAGTTCGCCGCGGTAGGGCTGGCCGCCAGTGTGGCCGGCGTGGGCATTGGCTTTGCGCTGCATCACCTGTTCGTCGCGCTGCTGGCCAACCTGCTCGATGCGAGCCTGCCGCCACCCGGCGTGTGGCCGGCGCTGTTCGGGCTCGGCGTCGGCATGACCTTGCTGCTCGGCTTCGGCCTGCCGCCGGCGCTGCAGCTCGCGCGCGTGCCGCCGCTGCGCGTGATCCGCCGCGATCTCGGCACACCGAAGGCCGCGTCGATCGCCGTGCTCGCTGGCGGCGCAGGGGGCTTCGTCGCGCTGCTGCTGGCCACCTCGTCGGACCGCATGCTGGGCTTGGTGGCGGTCGGCGGTTTCGCGCTGGCGATCGCCGGGTTCGCTGCGCTGTCGTGGCTGGCGGTGCAGGGTCTGCGCCGCGCAATGAACAGCGCCTGGCTCGGCGGCCGTGCCCCGCGCTGGCTGCTGCTGGCCACGCGCCAACTCGCGGCGCGGCCCGCCTTCGCGGTGCTGCAGGTGTCGTCGCTCGCGGTGGGGCTGCTGGCGCTGGTGCTGCTGGTGTTGCTGCGCACCGACCTCATCGACAGCTGGCGCCGCGCGACGCCGCCCGATGCGCCGAACCGCTTCGTCATCAACGTGCAGCCCGATCAGGCCGAGGCGTTTCGGCGCATGCTGGCCGACGCCGGCGTGCAGCACTACGACTGGTACCCGATGGTTCGCGGCCGGCTCGTCGCCGTCAACGGGCGCGACATCACGCCCGACAGCTTCGCCGACGAGCGCGCCAAGCGCCTGGTGGACCGCGAGTTCAACCTGAGCCACGACGCCGCGCTGCCGGGCCACAACACGCTGGTGGCGGGGCAGTGGACGGCCGACGAGCCCGACGCGCTCAGTGTCGAGGAGGGCCTGGCGAAGACGCTCGGCCTGAAGCTCGGCGACCGCCTGCGCTTCGACATCGCGGGCATCGCGAAGGAGGGCCGCATCACGAACCTGCGCAAGGTCGACTGGGGCTCGATGCGCGTCAACTTCTTCGTGATGTTCCCCGTCGCGCGGCTGGCCGATGAGCTGCCGGTGACCTACATCTCGGCGTTCCGTGCGCCGAAGCGAGCCGGCTTCGACAACGCGCTGGCGCGCAGCTTCCCCAACATCACCGCGATCGACGTGTCGGCGCAGATCGCTCAGGTGCAGCAGGTGCTCGATCAGGTGATCCGCGCGGTGGAGTTCCTCTTCGGCTTCACCTTGGCCACCGGCCTCGTCGTGCTGTTCGCCGCCGTGAGCGCCACGCGCGAGGCGCGGGCGCGCGAGTTCGCGATCATGCGCGCGATGGGGGCGGGCGGCGCGCTGCTGGCGCGCGTGCAGCGCGCCGAGTTGCTCGGCGTGGGCGCGCTCGCCGGGCTGTTGGCATCGCTCGCCGCCATTGCGGTGGGATGGGGGCTGGCGCGCTACGCCTTCGAGTTCGGCTGGGCGCCATCGCCCGCGGTGCCGCTGGTGGGCGCGGCGGTCGGCGCGGCGCTGGCGCTCGCCGCCGGCTGGTGGGGCTTGCGCGAGGTGCTGCGCCGCCCGGTGGTGGAGACCTTGCGGCGCACGCTGCAGGAATGACTGCTAGGCCGTCTCTTCTTCCAAGCGGAAGACGCTCACCACTCGGTTCAGCTGCTGCGCCTGCTCCTTCAGGCTCTCGGCCGCCGCAGCGCCTTGCTCGACGAGCGCGGCATTCTGCTGCGTCATCTGGTCGAGCTGCGTTACGGCGGTATTGATCTGGCCCAGTCCTGAGCTCTGCTCCGACGACGCGGACGTGATCTCGCCGATGATGTCGGACACGCGCTGCACCGACGCGACGATCTCCTGCATCGTCGTGCCCGCGTCCTGCACCAGCTTCGCTCCGACCTCGACCTTGTCGACCGACGTGCCGATCAGCGACTTGATCTCCTTGGCCGCTTCGGCGCTGCGCTGCGCGAGCGAGCGCACCTCGGAAGCCACCACCGCGAAGCCGCGGCCCTGCTCGCCGGCGCGCGCGGCCTCCACCGCGGCATTGAGCGCCAGGATGTTGGTCTGGAAGGCGATGCCGTCGATCACGCCGATGATGTCGGCGATCTTCTTGCTCGACGCATGGATCTCGTCCATCGTCGACACGACCTGGCTCACCACGTCACCGCCGCGCGCGGCGGCCGACGAGGCCGACGAGACCAGTTGATTCGCGGTGCATGCCGAATCGGCGGTCTGCGTGACGCTGTCGGTGAGCTGCGACATCGAGCCGGCGGTTTGCTGAAGGTGGCTCGCCGTCCGCTCGGTGCGCCGGCTCAGATCGGCGTTGCCGCTGGCCACGTCGCTGCTCGCCATCTGGATCGATTCGGCGCTGTCGCGCACGCGGCCGACGGTCTGGCGCAGTCTGTCGATCATGCTGTTCAGCGACCCGAACAGGCGGCCCACCTCGCCGCTGCCGCCGGCCCGAGGCTGCACGGTCAGGTCGCCGCCGGCCACCTGCTCCATCACCTGCGCCGCCTCGCGCAGCGGCCGGCGCACGACATGCCGCGTGAGCACATACAGCAACAAGCCGAGCGCGCCGAAGCTGGCGACGACGAGCGCGCCGATCGTCATTGCGCTGCGGCTGATGCTGCGGTCGACCTGATCCACCGGCACCACCACCTCGACGAGGCCGCGCACGTCGCCCACCTGCCAGTCCTTCTTCGGCGACTGCGGATGGCTGTTGTGGCAGGCCACGCAGCCTTCCTTCATCACGTCGGCCACGGCATAGCGCACCGACAGGCGGCCGTTGAGATCTTCGACGCTGTGCACCGGCGTCTTCGGGTCCTTCTCCAGCGCGGCCAGCGCCTGCGACTGGAAGGCATCGAGCTTGCTATCGGCGGCGCGATGCGGGAACGGATAGCGCGACAGCAGCCGCACGTTGGTGCCCGGGTAT
>VBDL01000614.1 GCA_005884255.1 Betaproteobacteria bacterium
GCCGTGGCGTGCACGACCCCCACCACCTCCGGAATCACATCGCCCGCGCGCCGCACGATCACCGTGTCGCCGATGCGCACGTCCTTGCGGTCGATCTCGTCCTGGTTGTGCAGCGTCGCGTTGCTCACTGTCGTGCCGCCGACGAACACCGGCGCGAGCTTGGCCACCGGCGTGAGCTTGCCGGTGCGCCCGACCTGGATCTCGATGCCCTGCAGCGTGGTCATCTGCTCCTGCGCCGGGTACTTGTGCGCCACTGCCCAGCGCGGCTCGCGCGAGACGAAGCCGAGTCGCTGCTGCAGCGCGCGCGAGTTGACCTTGTAGACCACGCCGTCGATGTCGAACGGCAGCGCATCGCGCTTCTCGCCCATCGCGCGGTAGAACGCGACCAGCCCGGCCGCGCCCTGCGCCACGGTGCGGTCCGGCGACACCGGCACGCCGATCGCGGCCATCGCGTCGAGCAGCGCGCTGTGCGTGCCCGGAATGTCCCAGCCCCGCACGTCGCCGAGGCCGTAGCCGAAGAAGCTCAAGGGCCGCTTGGCGGCAATAGCCGGGTCGAGCTGGCGCACCGCGCCGGCGGCCGCATTGCGAGGGTTGACGAAGGTCTTCTCGTTCTTCGCGCCGGCGGCGATCACCGCGCGCTGCCGCTCGTTGAGCGCCTCGAAGTCGTCGCGCCGGATGTACACCTCGCCGCGCACCTCGATCACCGCCGGCACCTCGCCGCGGAACTTGAGGCGCAGCGGAATCTGCGAAATGGTGCGGATGTTCTGCGTCACGTCCTCGCCGGTTTCGCCGTTGCCGCGAGTCGCCGCCTGCGCGAGCACACCGTGCTCGTAGCGCAGGTTGATCGCGAGGCCGTCGAACTTGAGTTCCGCCGCGTATTCCACCGGCGCATCGGCCGGCCTCAACCCGAGCTCACGCCGCACCCGCGCATCGAAGGCCTCGGCCCCGCTCGCTTCGGTGTCGGTCTCGGTGCGGATCGACAGCATCGGCACCGCATGGCGCACCGGCGCGAAGCCTTCGAGCACGCGGCCGAGCACGCGCTGCGTCGGCGAGTCGGGCGTGCGCAGCCCGGGGTGCGCGTCTTCGAGCTCCTGCAGCTCGCGGAACAGCCGGTCGTATTCGGCATCCGGGATCTCCGGATCGTCGAGCACGTAGTAGCGGTGGGCGTGGTAGTGCAGCTGCTCGCGCAGTTGCGCGGCGCGCGCGGTCGGATCAGTCGTCATGGCCGCGATTGTCGGGTTTTCCGCCTCCTGCGAATGAGGGGCTGAGCAAGCGCTCCTGCGTCGCCCCTCATTGACGCCCGCTGCATGGACGTGCGGCAATCGCCGCTCGTTTGCCCGTGATCCGGGCGGGCGAATCAACCACAACACCGCCTTCGGCCCGAACGACCGAATCGCGGCTTCACGAGGAGCTCCACAAGATGTTGCACCTGATCGGGAGAACCAGGCCTGCGTGGCCTGTGATGGCGCTGGCATCCGCCGCGCTATTGGCGGCTTGCGGCGGCGGCGGATCGCCCACCGGCGGGCCCAGCGAAATGGCCACCGCCGCCAAGGTCGACCCCGCCAGCAGCTCATTGCCGCTGCCGGCGAAGACCGTCGCCGAAGACCGCGTCGCGTCGCAGCACATCACGTCCCCATCTGCGCGCGAAAGCAAGGTCTCCGGCAAGAGCACGGCCTCCAGGCTCTACATCGTGCAGCTGGTCGAAGACCCGGTCGTCGCCTACAAGGGCGGCATCGCCGGCTATGCCGCGACCAAGCCCAGCAAGGGCAGCAAGATCGACCCGAACAGCCCCCAGGTCACCAACTACTTCGGCTACCTCAGCGGACGGCACGATGCGCTGCTGGCGAGCGTGGGCGCGGCCGGCAAGAAGGCCTACAGCTACGGCTACGCCTTCAACGGATTCGCGGCCGAGCTCAGCGATGCGCAGGCTGCGAAGCTGGCCATGAGCAAGGGCGTGCTCGCCGTCAGCAAGGACGAGATGCGCGAGCTCGACACCGCCACCACGCCAGCCTTCCTCGGCTTGAGCGGCGACAGCGGCTTCTGGAAGACCACCGGCGCCACCGGCGAGGGCGTGATCATCGGCATCGTCGATGGTGGCGTGTGGCCCGAGAGCCTGAGCTTCACCGATCGCACCGGCGAGAACGGCAACGCCACCAAGGACGGCAAGCTCGACTACCAGCAGCTGCCCGGCTGGCACGGCCGCTGCATTCCCGGCGACCAGTTCACCGCGACCCACTGCAACCAGAAGCTGATCGGCGCGCGCTGGTACAACGCCGGCTTCGGCGGCGACGCGGGCATCCGCGAGCAGCTGCCGTGGGAGTTCGTCTCGCCGCGCGACTTCGGCGGCCACGGCACGCATACCGCGTCCACGGCCGGCGGCAACCTCGGCGTGCCCGTCACCGGCCCCGCGGCCGTGTTCGGCAAGATCAACGGCATCGCGCCGCGCGCGCGCATCGCGGCCTACAAGGTCTGCTGGCAAACGCCTGCCGGCGGCTCGTGCGCGACGACGGACAGCGTCGCCGCTATCGACCAGGCCGTGGCCGACGGCGTGGACGTCATCAATTTCTCCATCAGCGGCAGCACGACCAACTTTCTCGACCCTGTGGAAGTGGCGTTCTTCAACGCCGCTGACGCCGGCGTCTTCCTCACCACCGTGGCCGCGGGCACGCACAACCGCAACGGCGAGGGCTCGGTGACGCTCGGCAACGGTGCGAGCTACACCGGCGCGTCGCTCGCCGCGGCGGTGGCCAGCGAGCCGCTGATCGACTCCACCGCGGCGGGCTTGGCCAGTGCCGATCCAGTCATGGTGGCGCGCTGCTTCGCCGCAGAAGACAACGGCGGTGTCGCGGTGCTCGACCCCGCCAAGGTCGCCGGCAAGATCGTCGTCTGCGATCGCGGCGACAACCCGAGAGTCAACAAGAGCCTCGCGGTGCAGGAGGCCGGCGGCGTCGGCATGATCCTCGTGAACACCAGCCCCAACTCGCTGAACGCCGACTTCCACTCGGTGCCGACGGTGCACCTGCAGAACACCGATCGCGCCGCGGTGAAGGCCTACGCCGCCACCGCCGGCGCAACGGCGAGCATCGCGCAGGCCAGCATCGTGCTGACCGCACCGGCGCCATTCACCGCGAGCTTCTCGTCGCGCGGCCCGCTGAAGGCCGGTGGTGGCGACCTGCTCAAGCCGGACCTCATCGCACCGGGGCAGGACATCCTCGCCGCGGTGGCGCCCCCGGGCAACGGCGGCCGCTCGTTCGACCTCTACAGCGGCACCTCGATGTCCAGCCCGCATGTAGCCGGCCTGGGCGCGCTGATGAAGCAGCTGCACCCGAACTGGTCACCGATGGCCATCAAGTCCGCGCTGATGACCACGGGCGGCGACGTGCTCGACGGCCCGAACACCAACCCGCTGGTGATCTTCCGCCAGGGTGCTGGCCACGTGCAGCCGCTGAAGGCTGCCGATCCGGGCCTGGTGTTCGATTCCGAGCTGACGGCCTCGTACTGCCCGGCCATCCGCATCGACCCGAGCGACCTGAACGTGCCGTCGATCGCCATCGGCGACATGGCCGGCGTGCAGACGGTGACGCGCAAGGTCACCAACGTGGGCAGCGGCCCGGCGACCTACACGCCGAGCTTCACCGGCATGACCGGCTTCACCGTCAACGTGAGCCCGGCGACGCTGCAGTTGAACCCGGGTCAGACCAAGAGCTTCACGGTGAGCTTCACGCGCAGTTCGGCGGCGGCCAACGCCTACACCGGCGGGCAGCTCACGTGGACCGACGGCGCGCACAAGGTGCGCATCCCGATGGTCGTGCGCCCGGTCGCGCTGGCGGCACCGGCCACGGTCAGCGGCACGGGTGGCCCGATCAGCTACGACGTCATCTTCGGCTACGCGGGCAGCTTCACGGCCACCCCGCGCGGCCTGGTCACGCCGACGATCACCTCCGGCACGGTGGCCGATGACCCGAGCAACGGCAGCTGCTCGCTCAGCTCGCCGAATGCGCAGCTGATCAGTGTGGTCGTCCCCGCGAACATCACCTACGCGCGCTTCGCCACCTTCGATGCCGACGTCAACGCGGGCTCCGATATCGACATGTGCGTGTTCCTCGGCACCACGCAGGTGGGTTCGAGCGGCACCGGCACGTCCAGCGAGGAGGTGAACCTGGTGAACCCGGCCGCCGGCACCTATACGGTGGTGGTGCAAGGCTGGGGCGTGGTCGGCTCCACGCCGTTCAAGCTGCACAGCTGGCTGCTCGGCGACAGCGCCGCCGGCAACATGAGCGTGAGCGCACCGGCCACTGCCGCTATCGGTGCCACCGGCACGGTGACGCTGAGCTTCAGCGGACTGTCGTCGGGCACCAAGTACCTCGGGTCGGTGGTCTACGGCGGTGCCAGCGGCATGCCGAACCCGACGATCGTGCGCGTCGATACGCCGTGAGGCGGGTCAGCTGAAAAGGCGCCTCGCTGCCGGCGTGCCGGCGGCGAGATCGCGAGCGGCGAGCGCCTCGTAGAGCTGCCCGAGCTCCTGGCCGATGGTGGCGAATGCCTGCAGCGGCAGCGGCTGGCCGGCATCGTCGACCAGCAGCGCGTCGAGGTCGGCCGCCAGCGCGCGGCCCATGGCCTGCCATGCGGCAAAGGGTTCGGCCTCGGCGGCGGTCTGTGGCACGTCGAGGCCGAGCACCGCCTCGCGCACCACGGCGTGCGCCGGGTCGTCGGACAGCGCGGCCTGCGCATCGAAGGCCAGGGTCAGCACCGGCGGCGCACTGTCGTCGGCTGACGGCAGCACCATGCGGCCCGGCATGGCGCCCGGCACGAAACCGTGGCGCGCAGCGTTCTGCTGCAGGTAGCCCACCGACCACGCGACGCCGCTGGAGCGCAGCACCGCGGCGAGCTGCGCATCGTGCTGGCTGGCGAAGCCGTCGAGCTCGCGCGCACGCGACACCGCATCGAGCATGTCCGGCACATCGGCCATCGCGCCGATCGCATCGGCGAAGCCCTGCACCTTCTGCACGAACTCGGAGTATTCGATCTCGTTGAGCGCGCCCAGGCGGTTGGCCAATTGCACGCCGGCCTGGAACTCGCCGTAGCGCTGGCCGGCGCGCGGCAGCTCCCATTCGCCGTTGTCGGCGTTCAGGCCCTCGATGAGGAAGGGCTTGCTGCCCGCACGCCGCGTAGCCGGCAGGTGCGTCAGCGCCAGCTCGCCACTGACCGGGCTTTCGACGGTCAGCGTGGCCATCACGTCGATCAGCGGGTCGAGCCGCGGCGAGGCGCGGCGCGGCCGCGGCGGAGGCATCACCACGCCTTGCCTCGGCACTGCGCGTCGCGCGCTCCACGCACCGTGCGCGACGACGCCGGCCAGCACCAGGCCGCCGAGGATCGCGAGCGAAACGGTCAAGCTCATGAAGATCAGGCAGCCTCCGCCATGCTCACGGCGGCTTCCATGTCGACCGCGACGATGCGCGACACGCCCTGCTCCTGCATCGTCACGCCGATCAGCTGCTTGGCCATCTCCATCGCGATCTTGTTGTGCGAGATGAAGAGGAACTGCGTGCCGGCGGACATCTCGGTCACCAGCTTCGCATAGCGCTCGGTGTTGGCATCGTCCAGCGGCGCGTCCACCTCGTCGAGCAGGCAGAACGGCGCGGGGTTGAGCTGGAAGATCGCGAACACCAGTGCGATCGCGGTGAGCGCCTTCTCGCCGCCGGAGAGCAGGTGGATGGTCGAGTTCTTCTTGCCCGGCGGCTGCGCCATCACCTGCACGCCGGCATCGAGGATCTCGTCGCCGGTCATCACCAGCTTCGCGTTGCCGCCGCCGAACAGGCTCGGGAACATGCGGCCGAAATG
>VBDL01000615.1 GCA_005884255.1 Betaproteobacteria bacterium
CGAGGCGGCGCTCCTCGGCAACGCGGCGCTCGATCAGCTTCTTCACCGAGGCCACGCGCAACTCGCGCTGCTGCAGCTCGTCGCGCGCGCGCTCGCATTGCGCCTGCGCCTGCTGCGCCACGCGCTGCTGATGCTCGATGGCATGGTCCAGCCGCTCATTGAAGCTGCGGTAGCAGTGCACGATCTCGATCGCGCCGCTTTGGCCGAACTGCTGCGACCAGCGCTTCTGATAGTCGCCGCGATAGTTCAAGAGACCTTCGACCTGCGCCTGCGCCACGCCGGCCGCGTCGTGCGCGCGCTGCAGCGCGGCCAGTGCGGCATCGCGCTCGGTTTCGGCTTGCTCGAGCAGGATGTTCAGCGATTGCAGAGAGCTCATCGGATGGGTCTTCGGGTTCAGCCGTTCACCGTGGCCTGCAGCTCGCGCAGGCTGTCGACGAGGGCGGCGGGTTCATGCATGTTCTGTTGCAGCAGCGCGCTGATTGAGGCGTGCGAGCGCACCGCGGCATCGAGTTCGGGGTCGTGGCCGGGCTGGTAGGCGCCGAGCTGGATGAGGTCGCGCGCCTTGTTGAATTTGGCGAGCAGCTGGCGCACGCGGCGCGCCGCGTCGATGTGATCGGGCGCGGCCACGCTGGTCATCACGCGAGAGACAGAGCGCTCGACGTCGATGGCCGGGTAGTGGCCCGCCTCGGCCAGCTCGCGCGACAGCACGATGTGGCCATCGAGAATGCCGCGCGCCGCATCGGCGATCGGGTCCTGCTGGTCGTCGCCTTCGGACAGCACCGTGTAGAAAGCGGTGATCGAGCCGACGCCGTTGAGGCCGTTGCCGCTGCGTTCCACCAGCTGCGGCAGCTTCGCGAAGCAGCTCGGCGGATAGCCCTTGGTGGCCGGCGGCTCGCCGATCGCCAGAGCAATCTCACGCTGTGCCATCGCATAGCGGGTGAGTGAATCCATCAACAGCAGAACGTGCGCGCCGCGGTCGCGGAAGTGCTCGGCGATCGCGGTGGCGTAGGTCGCACCTTGCATGCGGGTCAAAGGCGGCGCATCAGCGGGCGCTGCCACCACCACCGAGCGTTGAAGACCCTCCTCCCCCAGGATGTCCTCGATGAATTCCTTCACTTCGCGGCCGCGCTCGCCGATCAGCCCGACGACGATCACGTCGGCCTGCGTGTAGCGCGCCATCATGCCCAGCAGCACCGACTTGCCGACGCCGGTACCGGCAAACAGGCCGATGCGCTGGCCGCGGCCGACCGTGAGCAGCGCGTTGATCGCGCGCACGCCGGTGTCCAGCGGCTGGCGCACGGGGTCGCGGTCCATCGCATTGATCGGTCGGCGGATCATCGGCTCGTTGTGCACGAGGTCGAGCGGGCCCAGGCGGTCCATCGGGTGGCCGTGCGGATCGATCACGCGGCCGAGCAGCCCGTCGCCCATCGGCAGATGCAGGCCGCGGTCTTCGCTGCGCCGCCACGGGTGGTTCTCTTGCCCTAGGCGCGGAGCGATCACCGGAACGGGGCGCGGCCGCACTCGCGCGCCGCTGGCCAAGCCATGCACTTCGCCGGTGGGCATGAGGAACGCACGGTCGCCGGAGAAGCCCACGACCTCGGCATGCACGGGCGCATGGCCGGGGCCATCGGTCTGCACCTGGCACACCGAGCCGACCGGCACGCGAATGCCGGCGGCCTCGAGCACCAGGCCGGCGACGCGTGTCAGCGTGCCTTCGGTTTGCAGCGGCTGCGGCGAGCCGGCGAAGGCCTGCAGGTCGGTGAGGTATCGCTGCCAGCGCTCCACACGTTGCGTCATTTCGCAACCTCGTCGTCCCACGTCGCCTTGCCGCCGAGCTGCGTCGACGCCTGGCGCCAGCGCGCTTCGATGCTGGCATCGAGTACGCCGACATCGGACTCGACCACGCAGCCGCCGCGTTGCACCGACGCATCGGGCATCAGCCGCGCGCCGCGCGCATCGATCGCCTCGGCCGCGCCTTGCGCGACCAGCGGGTGATCGTCGGGGTGCACGCGCACGGTGATGTGGCGCGCGGTCATCAGCACCGCATTGACGGCTTCGCCGGCGACTTGCGCCACCGCTTCGGGCCGCGTGACCAGCTCGCTGCGCACCACCTGGCGCGCCAGCTGCGTCGCAGCCTGCGCGAGCGCTTGTGCCATCTGCTGCTCGAGACCTTCGATCTCGCTGCCGAAGCTCTGCAGCAGCGTGCCGATCTGCGCCGTCATCTGCGCGGCGAAGCTCTGCTTGAAGCCTTCGAGCGCAACCAGCCCGTCGCGGTAGCCGTCTTGATAACCGGCCTGGCGCGCGGCATGCAGCTGCGCCTGGATCTCTTGCTCGCTCGGTGCGTTCTGCGCCTCGGGCTGCATGGAGGCGGCCGCGCCGCCGGTGCTGCCGAAGGCGCCGGGTGCCCATGATGCGAAGGAGCCGAGCTCCTCGCGCGGAATGAAGCGCGTGTAGGCCGACGCCGGCTTGGCGTCCGATCCCTTGGGTGGCGGGACCTGCCGTGGCGACGAGGCCTTAGACGAACTCATCATCACCGCCGGCGCTCAGCACGATCTGGCCCTCGTCGGCGAGGCGCCGCACCGTCTTGAGCATCTCCTTCTGTTCGG
>VBDL01000616.1 GCA_005884255.1 Betaproteobacteria bacterium
CTGCAGAACTGCAACTACGATGTCGATCGCGCGCAGCGCGGCATCGTCTACATCGACGAGATCGACAAGATCTCGCGCAAGGCCGACAACCCCTCGATCACGCGCGACGTGTCGGGCGAGGGCGTGCAGCAGGCGCTGCTCAAGCTGATCGAAGGCACGATGGCCAGCGTGCCGCCGCAAGGCGGGCGCAAGCATCCGAACCAGGATTTCCTGCAGATCGACACGACGAACATCCTGTTCATCTGCGGCGGCGCGTTCGATGGCCTGGAAAAGGTCATCCAAAACCGCACCGAGAAGTCAGGCATCGGCTTTGCAGCGACGGTGCATAGCAAGAACGAGAAGCGCGCCGCAGACCTGTTCCGCGAAGCAGAGCCGGAAGATCTGATCAAGTTCGGCCTCATCCCCGAGCTGGTCGGCCGTCTGCCGGTGGTCGCCACGCTGGGCGAGCTGACCGAAGACGCGCTGGTGCGCATCCTCACCGAGCCGAAGAACGCGCTGGTGAAGCAGTACCAGAAACTGTTCGCGATGGATGGTGTCGAACTCGAGGTGCGTACTTCGGCACTGTCGGCCATCGCGCGCCGGGCGCTGGCGCGCAAGACCGGCGCGCGCGGCCTGCGCTCGATCATGGAAGGTTCGCTGATCGACACCATGTTCGATCTGCCGCGTCTGGATGGCGTGGCCAAGGTGGTGCTCGACGAGCACAACATCGAAGAGGACGCGAAGCCCTTGCTGGTGTATCGCGAGCAAGCCAAGGCCAGCGCTTGACGGCTCCCTCACGCTCCCGGTACGAGCGTCTTGCAAATCGAGGCTCGGGCCCAACATCGGCTTGAGAGAGAAAGGTAACCCCCATGTCCGGACATCCCATCCTGCCTGCCGAGCCGATCACGCTGCCGCTGCTTCCGCTGCGCGACGTGGTGGTGTTCCCCCACATGGTGATCCCGCTGTTCGTGGGCCGCCCGAAGTCGATCAAGGCGCTGGAAGCGGCGATGGAAGCCGGCCGCCAGATCATGCTGGTCGCGCAGAAGGCCGCCGGCAAGGACGAGCCCAAGCCCGAAGACATGTTCGAGGTCGGCTGCGTCTCCAGCATCCTGCAGATGCTGAAGCTGCCCGACGGTACCGTGAAGGTGCTGGTAGAAGGCATCCAGCGCGCGAACACGCAGTCGATCTCCGACAGCGGCGAGCATTTCGTCGCCGAGGTCACGCCGGTGCCGCCGGAAGCCGATACCAAGCCCGAGATCGAGGCGCTGCGCCGCGCGGTGACGCAGCAGTTCGACCAGTACGTCAAGCTCAACAAGAAGATCCCGCCGGAGATCCTCACCTCGATCGCCGGCATCGATGACGCCGGCCGCTTGGCCGACACCATCGCCGCGCACCTGCCGCTGAAGCTCGATGCCAAGCAATCGGTGCTCGACCTGTTCGCGGTCGACAAGCGCCTGGAGAAGCTGCTCGAGCTGCTCGAGCACGAGGTCGACATCCTGCAGGTGGAGAAGCGCATCCGCGGCCGCGTCAAGCGCCAGATGGAGAAGAGCCAGCGCGAGTACTACCTGAACGAGCAGGTCAAGGCCATCCAGAAGGAGCTCGGCGACGGCGAAGAAGGCGCCGACCTCGAAGAGCTCGACAAGAAGATCAAGGCCGCGAAGATGCCCAAGGAGGCGCGCAAGAAGGCCGAGAACGAACTCAAGAAGCTCAAGCTGATGTCGCCGATGTCGGCCGAGGCCACCGTCGTGCGCAACTACATCGACACGCTGGTCGGCCTGCCGTGGAGCAGGAAGACCAAGATCAAGCACGACCTCGGCCACGCCGAGGAGGTGCTCAATGAAGACCACTACGGCCTCGAGAAGGTCAAGGACCGCATCCTCGAGTACCTCGCGGTGCAGCAG
>VBDL01000617.1 GCA_005884255.1 Betaproteobacteria bacterium
TCCAGCTGCCGTCGGCGGCCACGACCACCGCGCCGTGAACCGGGTCGGAGCCCTTGGCGTAGCTCAGCGTGTCACCGTCCACATCGGTGGCCGTGACGCTGCCGGAGACCGGCGTGTCCTCAGGCGTCGTGACCGAAACATTTGACGTCACCGGCGCATCGTTGACCGGCGTGACGCCGACGTTGACCGTGGCCGTCGTCGTGCCGCCGTTGCCATCAGACACCGCGATGGTAAAGCTGTCGCTGCCGTTGTAGTTGGCGTTGGGCGTGTAGGTCCAGCTGCCATCGGCATTGACCACCACCGAGCCGTGCGCGGGGTCGGAGCCCTTGACGTAGCTCAGCGTGTCGCCGTTCGCGTCGCTGGCGACGATGCTGCCCGAGACGGGCGTGTCTTCGGGGGCTGCATCGCTGACTTGGATCGACGCGGCCACCTGGTGGCTGGCGTCGGCCGCGAGGTCGCTGCCCGGCACGTCGATGCTGAACTTCAGGCTCGCATCCAGCGCACCGCTGAAGGTCTTGCCGTTGAGCGTGAGCGTCACCGTGTCGCCGGCGTGCGCGTCGCCGCCTGCCTGACCGGTGATTGCCACGATGCCGCTGCCTTCGCTGCTGGTGAGTACGCCGTCGCCGGTCACGCTGTCCAGATGAATCGTCACGGCCGGCGGCGTGCTGTCGATGACGCCGCTGTCGCTGGCGCTGGCACTGCCGCCGCTGCTGCCGACAACGCCGGCCATGACGGCGTAGCCGCCTTCGGCCAGCGGCAGCGGCACATCGCCGTGGTAGCTGCCGTCGGCGGCGACTGTGGCCGTGACGGTCTGCACCGCGCCGGCGGAATCGGTCACGGTGAGCGTGACGATGCTGCCGGCGGGCTGGTTCGTGGTGCCCGTGATCGTAGGCGTCGAGTCGTTGGTGAGGTCCGGAGCATCAACGCTGACTGTGGGCGCCGGTGCCGGAGCGGGCGCAGGAGCGGGCTCCGGCGCGGGGGCGGGCGCTGGAGCAGGTGGCGGCTCAGGTGCAGGAGCCGGTGTCGGCGCGGGCGTAGGAGCGGGGGCCGGCGCAGGAGCGGGTGTCGGTGCTGGGGTCGGTGCGGGCGTGGGCGCAGGTGCCGGAGCCGCAGCCGGAGGGGTCTGGGCAGGGGGAGTAGGCGCAGGAGTAGCCGGAGCAGGTGCAGTGGTGTCCGCGCCGTTGCCGCTACTCTGGCCCGCCGCGGTCGCCGGCAGCAGCGCCGGGGCCTGGGCCACGCCGATCGTCGTGGCATCCGGCAGCAGGTCCGCCGGGAACAGGGCTTCGCTGATGCGCTCGACGCGCAGACCTTCGGACAATCCGCTGCCGTCACCGCCGGCCAAGCCCGCCGCGGTCGCCGCTTCCGGGTCGCCGGTGTTCACGCCCTGGATCACGCGGTCCAGTTCGACCGGCGCCGCGCCGGGTGCCGCCTTGGCCACTTGCACGCCGCCCTGCGGGTCGGTGATCTGCACGATGCCGTTCTGGGCGGTCAGGATCTGGTCGCCCTCCTGCACCTTGTCGCCAACGTGCAGCACCCGCAGCTTGCCGTCTGCTTGGCGGATGACCGCCGTGCCCCAGAGACCGGATACGACACCGAACGGGGTCTTCGCGAGGGTGGGCATGACGTAACCTTCCTTACCTTTTGAAACTGGAGGAAGGATAACCGGGCCCGCTGCGCTTATGCGCGCCGGCTGCCACCGGTTCCGTGAACCGGATCACCAAAAACAGGGTTCCGTGCGCCGATAAGCGCGCGGGCTAGCGTTCGCTCAAGGCGCGGGAGTGCACCTTCAGCAGCGGTTTGAGCAGGTAGGACAGCACGCTCTTGTTACCGGTGAGCACGTCCACTTCGGCCGTCATGCCGGGGATGATGGGCAGCTTCTCGCTGAAGCTGGACTTCGTGGTGTGCACGCGCACCAGATAGAAGGCGTTGCCGCGTTCGTCGACGGTGGTGTCCGGGCTGATGTTGTCGACCACCGCATCCAGGCCGCCATAGATAGAGAAGTCGTAGGCGGTGAATTTCACCGTCGCGCTCTGCCCGGGGCGGATGAAGGCGATGTCCTTCGGCACGATGCGCGCCTCGAGCACCAGCGTGTCGTCCAGCGGCACGATCTCGACGATGTCCTTGCCCGGCTGCACGACGCCACCCACGGTGTTGGCGAGCAGCCGCTGCACGCGGCCGCGCACCGGGCTCTTGACCTGCGCCTTGTCGACGCGGTCGGTCAGTGCCACGGCGCCTTCGGTCAGCGCGCTGAGCTTGCCCATCACCTCGGCCAGGTCACGCCGCGCCTCATTGCGGAAGGTCAGCTCGGTCTCCTGGGTCTTGCGCTGCGCCTCCCCAATGGCGGCTTGCACGCGCGCGATTTGCGCACCGGCCTGCTCGAAGTCGCCGCGGCTGCGTGAGATGTCGCGCTCCAGCCGGAGGATGTCGACCTGCGATACCGCGCCCGTGGCCAGCAGCGGCCGCGTCTGCGCCAGTTCTTGCTGGCCGAGCTC
>VBDL01000618.1 GCA_005884255.1 Betaproteobacteria bacterium
CGAGGATGGCGGGCATGTCGGCCGCGAGGCCCGCATAGTGCACGGGGATGATGCACTTCGTGCGCGACGTGATCGCCGCTTCAATGGCCGCCGGATCGATGCACAGCGTGGCCGGGTCGATGTCGACCAGCCTCACATCGGCGCCAAGATAGCGCACGACTTCGGCGGTGGCGGTGAAGGTGTGCGTGGTGGTGATCACCTCGTCGCCGGGGCCGATGCCCAGCGCTTCCAGCGCCAAGTGCAGTCCGGCGGTGGCCGAGTTCACCGCAATGCTCTCGAGCGACGCATCGCCGAGAAACTCGGTGAAGGCCTGCTCGAAGCGCCGGGCCTTCGGGCCGGTGGTGATCCAGCCGGACTTCAGCGTGTCGACGACCTCGGCGATCTCTTCGTCGCCAATCTCGGGCAGGGCAAAGGGCAGGAAGGCTTGAGTCATGTCGAGATTGGCTTGGCGATCCACGCCAGCACATGAGTGCGCAGCAGCGGCAGCACGTTGAACGCAGTGTAGAGGGCCGGGTGCACGCGAGCGACGCGGCGCGCCAGCGGCGGCGCCAGCGTCACCCGCCGATGCGCAATGCAGGCTAGCGGGAACAGCTCGCGCACGCGGCGCAGCGGCACGCCGCGCACGTCCGGGTTGCGTGGATTATCGACGGTGAAGTCGTACCACAGCACCGCGCCGCCGGGGCGCAGCCAGCGCCACATCGCGTCGGCCAGCCGCTGCTGGAAGGCGTCGTCGAGCAGCGACGAGAAGACGGTCGACTGCAGCACGATGTCCTGGCTGGCGGCCTCGACCGGTGCGTCGGCCGCGTCGCCTTGCCAAACGGACGTTGCCACGGGCAGCACGCGCCGCGCCTGCATATGGCGCTCGGGCAGCAGTTCCAGCCCGGTGAGGTGCTCCGGCGCGAAGCCGATGCGCAGCAGCTCCAATAGGTTGCCGCCGGCGCCGCAGCCGACCTCGGTGAGCTTCAGGCCGCTGACATTTCGAACACCGGCCCGCGCGAACAGCGCCAGCATCGCGCGCTGGCGCTCGTGCAGCGTCTGCCACACGTCGGGATTCAGTGCGCTGTAGCGATCGCCGACATCGCGCCGCGCATAGCGTTCCGCCACCTTGCGCGCTTCGCTCATGGCCGCCCCCCGCAGGCATCGAGAAAGCGCCGCGCCAGCACCGGGTACGTGTGCCGCGCCTCGACGAAGGCCCGGCCGCGCGCGCCCATCGCGCGCCGCTCGGCGGCGGGCAGCGCGGCGAGATGCCGGAGGCCCTCGGCCACGGCCTGCGGCGACTCGGGTGGCACCGTGAGGCCGCAGCCGGCTTCGGCGACCGGGTCGTTGCCCGCTTCCACCGAGTGAAGCACCGGCACCGCGGC
>VBDL01000619.1 GCA_005884255.1 Betaproteobacteria bacterium
GTGCGGCGGCGGTGGCGTGTCGTCGTCGATCAGCGCCGGGCCGTACGAGGCCTTCGCGGCGCCATGGCCACCGCCGGCCTTGAAACGCGCCGGCGCAATGCGGCCACCCACGTAGCCGATCAAGGCCGCGGCGCCGACGATCAACGGGAACGGCAGCTCCAGCGCGAAGATAGCGACGAAGGCCGCGGCGGCGATGGCCCACAGCGCGCCGTTCTTCAGCGCGCGCGTGCCGATGCGATGCGCCGCCTGCACGACGATCGCCGTCACCGCCGGCTTGATGCCGTAGAAGAGGCCCGCCACCAGCGGCACATCGCCGAACGCGATGTAGATCCACGACAGCACGATGAGGATCACGAGCGACGGCAGCACGAAGAGGCCGCCGGCGACGACCCCGCCCCAGGTGCGATGCTGCAGCCAGCCGATGTAGGTGGCCAGCTGCTGCGCCTCGGGGCCCGGCAGCACCATGCAGTAGTTCAGCGCGTGCAGGAAGCGGCGCTCGGAAATCCAGCGCCGGCGCTCGACCAGCTCCTGGTGCATCACGGCGATCTGCCCGGCCGGCCCGCCGAAGCTGATGAAGCCGAGCTTGAGCCAGAAGCGAAACGCCTGCCAGAAACCCAGGGCCTGCGGCCGCTGAAGCGGCGCCGTTGCAGTGGCATCGATCATCACGCGCTGCCTTCCTTCTCGAACATGACGAACAACGCCTCGAACACCGCGCCGGCCTGCTGCAGCAACTGATCATCGTCGGCAATGGCCTCGCGCAGGCCGGCGAGCACGCGCTCGACACCGTGTGCTTCGGGCGGCTGCACGCCACCGACATCGAGGTAGTGCACCAGTGCGCCCACGCGCAGCAGCGACGGCCGCTCCAGCGAGAAGCTGGCGAGCATGGTCTCGAAGCTGACGCGCGCGCCGACGTGGCTGAAGGTAGCGCCGTCGAAGTCGAAGCCGAGCGCATCGCGCGGGCAGTCGGAGGGCTTGGCGAGCCACAGGATCTCGGCATCCGCGTCGATGAAGCGGCGGATCAGCCAGGCGCAGGCGAGGCGGTCGACCCAGGGGCGGCGTCGTGTCGCCCAGCGGCGGCCGCGGTACTCGGCGATGGCGCGCAGCGGGACGGCCGCGGCCTGCGCGGCGTGCGGCTCGTCTTCGGGAGAGAGCAGGCGCCGCACCGCCGCTTCCACATCCTGCACGGCCGCCTGCGCCTGGCGCAGCGGCTCGCCGGGGAAGAAATCGATCGCCTCGAGCTCGGCCAGCGTGCGGCTCCATTTGCGCAGGCGGCGCTGCGCATCGTCGGCAGTCGCCGCGGTCAGCGCGGCACGGCAGCCCGCGAGCTCGTCCAGCAGCGCGCGGTAATCGGCCGTGCGATCGAACAAGGCGGGGAAGCCGGCTGCGTCCTCGCCATCGGCCTGCAGCACACAGGCCGTGCCGCCGCTGGCGTGCAGGTCGTCGGCCACCGCGGCGAAGGCGGCGCGGCAGGCATCGCGCCCGGGCAGCAGGTACACGCCATCGCGCAGCACCGCGGCACCGGCGGCCTTCAGCGCGCGCCAGGCCCGCATGCGCGCGGCCGTGCCCTCCGAGGGCAGCGAGAGAACCAGCAACCACCAAGTCATGTGTTGATATTACTACATACATGTTGATCTTTCTACTTGACCTCGCTCGCCCCCTAGAATCCGCGCACCTTGAACGCGACACCCGCCACCGCCATTCGCCGCCTCCCCGTGGCCGGAGGAGCGCCCGCGCGCAGCGTCGAGTGCGTGGTGCAGGAAGCCGGCCTGCGCGAGCTGCGCAACTGGCATCGCTTCATCCACGATCCGTTCATCGCGCCGGACGCGGCCCGGCTCGACCGCACGTGGCAATGGACGCGCTACCTGATGGGCTCCTACGTGCTGAACGACGCCTACGGCCGGCTGACCGAGGCGTTCCAGATCGTCGTCGCATCGCGCACAGGCCGCTCGGTGCCGGTCGGGCAGGCGATGCTGGTCACCGGCTACCCGCATCCGGGGCGCGCGAACGAACTGAGCACCTTCGTGTGGTTCCTCACCTCCACGCCGGCGGCGGCCCTGAAGGCGCTCGGCGTCGACGATCGCTTCGTCGTGATGCCGCTGCTGCTCGACACCGCGGTGCAGGCCAGCCGCTGGGCCGGCTTGCACGGGCGCGTTGCACTGCATGCCGATCACCGCGGCAGCAAGCAGCAGCAGGACGACCTCGTCGCGCGCTACCTGCGCTGCGGGCTGACGCGGCGCATCGAGCTGAAGAACGTCGTGCTCTCGCTGTTCAGGCGCATGGACGACCGCTACTTCGTCTACGACGAGGCCAGTGCGCATGCCTGCACGCTGCGCTGGGATTTGCTGCGCTGAACACCCCAACCCGTGTGGTATAAGAGTTCTTCCTAGCGAAGCCTGCCCATGTTCTCCACCTTGTCCGACCGCGTCGACCTCTCCGGCCTGGAGCTGTCACCGCAGCCCGCCGAGCGGGAGGCGCAGGTGCGCGTGCTGAAAGACGTGTTCTCGGTGCTGGAGCGCCACCACCTGGAGCGCCGCACGCCGGACTGGGCCTTCCTCGCCGAAGACTCGGAAACGCCCGCGGTCGCGGCGGCCGTCGACGCGCTGGTGCAAACGCGCCGCGATGTCACCGGCGTGGCCCGTCTGCGCCGTTAGTCGCACATCTCGCCTTCAGATCGACGCACCCCGCGCCGATGATTCGGTGGCGATGAGCAAACTGTTCAGCTTCTTCAGCAAGCGCGCGCGCCGCCCCGCCGACGCCCCCGCGCCGGATACCAGGCCGCGCGAGCAGTGGTCGGCCTCCGAGTGGGCGCGCGTGCGCGCGCCGGCGCGCATGCGCGACGCAGATCTGTCGATGAAGGCGTGCAACTGGCTCGAGCGGCTGCCCGACGAGTTGCGGCCGCGCGAGCTGTGCACGCGCTTCCCGCGCATCACGAACCAGCTGGCCGCGTGCTGGGACGACATCGGTCTGATCGATCACCTGCTGCAGGACCTGCTGATCGACCGTCGCGGCGGCCGCGACGGCTTCCCTGCCGAGGTGATCGAGGAACTGGCGCTGCTCTACGAGTACCACGACCTTCGGCTGCGCAGCGAAGCGATTGACGCGGCCGAAACCTCCAGCCGCGCCTGATCAGGCCGCCGGCGCGCCGCGCCCGAAGATCCTGCGCTTGAGCCAGCCGGCGAAGCGCACGCGTGCCGCCGATGATCGCCACCGCCATCGGCCGGTAGAACTCGCCGCCCTCGCCGACCCCGATGGCCACAGGCAGCATGCCGGCGATCAGCGCGAAGGTGGTCATCAGGATCGGCCGCAGCCGGCGCTGGCCGGCCGCGATGAGCGCGTCGTCGCGCGTCATGCCGCTGGCCTCGCGGCTGCGCGCCGCATCGAGCAGCAGGATCGCGTTCTTCGCCACCAGCCCCTGCAGCATGATGATGCCGATGAAGCTCATCAGGTTCAGCGTGCTGTGCGTGACGAGCAGCGCGAGCACCACGCCGATCGGCGTGAAAAGCAGCGAGAACATCACGGGAATGGGCGCGGTGAACGAGCCGAACTGCATCACCAGCACGAGGTACATCATGCCGATGCCCGAGATCAGCGCGATGCCCATCTGCGTGAACACCTCCTGCTGATCGCGCGAAGCGCCGGCCAGATCGACGCCGAAGCCTTCAGGGAAGTGCATCGCCTTGGCCAGCTTCATCGCCTCGGCCGTGACCTCGCCGGACGAGCGCCCCTGCGCGTTGGCCGACACCGCGATCACCCGCTTGCCCGCCGCGTGCTGGATCTGCGACGGGCCCTTGCCCATCGTCACCGTGGCGATCTGGTCGAGCGGCACGACCATGCCGGTGCCGCTGACGGCGATCGGCAGGTGCTCGATGTTGCCGGCGTCGACGCGGTCCTGCGGATGCAGGCGCACCGCAACGTCGCGCGCTTCGCCGGTGGGGTCGATCCAGTCGCCCGCCTCGACGCCGGCGAAGGCCACGCGCAACGTCTGTGCCGCCTCGTTGACCGAGATGCCCAGCGCATTGGCCAGCCCGCGGTCGAGGTCGATCTTCAGCTCGTCCTGCGGGTCCTGCTCCGACAGGCCGACGTCGACGGCGCCGGGCACCGCACGCAGCTTGTCCATGAACTGGTTGGTGAGCGCGAGCAGCTGCCGTGAATCGGTGCCGTGGAAGCGGATCTGCACCGGCTTCTGCGCGCCGTTGTTCAAGTCATCGAGCACCGTGAATTCGGCCCCGACCAGGCGCGCCATCTGCTTGCGCAGCTCGGCCGCGACCTCGATCGCCGAGCGCTTGCGCTGCGTGCTCTTGCCGATATCGATGTAGATGCGCCCGCCGTTCGGGTTGGCGTAGGCGTTCGTCGCCACCGTCTCGGGGATCAGGTGCGCCAGCGCCGCGCCCTCCTCGAGCTTCAGCCGCGAATACTCCAGGCTGCTCGACGATGGCGTGCGCACGTCCACCGCGATCGTGCCGTAGTCGCCGGGCGGCAGGAAGCTGGAGCCGCCGAACTTGGCGAACAGCGCAATCGCACCGGCCAGGCTCGCCACGGCGAACAGGAACATCCAGCCTCGGTGATGCAGCGCCCACGCGATGACGCGGCCGTAGCGGTCGGCCTGGTGGTCGAACCAGGTGTTGAAGCGCTGCAGCACTCGGCTGATGCCGCGGCGTTCGGCCAGATGATGGCCCGGCGGGTCGCCCCAGTAGGCCGACAGCATCGGGTCGAGCGTGAACGAGATGAACAGGCTCACCAGCACCGAAGCGACGACGGTCAGCCCGAACGGGCGGAACCACTCGCCCGAGACGCCCGGCATGAAGGCCACCGGCCCGAACACCGCGACGATGGAGAAGGTGGTGCCGGTCCTCGCCCTGCTCCATGCGGCGCACGATGTTCTCGCGCACGACGATGGCATCGTCGATGAGCACGCCGATGGCCAGCGACAGCCCGAGCAGCGTCATGAAGTTCAGCGTGAAGCCACACAGCCACACGGCGATGAACGCCGCGATCACCGAGGTCGGCAGACTCAAGGCGGTGATCAGCGTGGAGCGCCACGAGTTGAGGAACACGTAGACCACGAAGATCGTCAGGCCGGCGCCGAACATCAGCGCGTCGATCACGTTGTTCAGGCTGTTCTTCGCGTCCTTGCCGCCGTCCTGCGTGACCTCCAGCGTCGAGCCCTGAGGCAAGGTCTTGCGGATCTCGTCGACCAGCTTGCGCACTTCGCCGGCCACGGTCACGGTGCTGGCATCGCGCGCCCGCGTGATGGACAAGCCCACGTTCGGCCGCCCGTTGCGCGAGCTCAAAGAAGTGAGCTCGGCGAAGCCATCCTGCACGGTGGCGAGCTGCCCCAGGCGCACGATCTCGTCGCCGCGGCGGCGCACCGCGATCTGCTCGAACTCTGCCGGCGACCTCTGGTCCTCGAGCGCGCCGCGCACCTTGCCCACCGGCGCGGTGGTGTTCTGGCCGCGCAGCGCGTTCACCACCTCGGACACCGAGATGTTGTAGGCGCGCAGCTTCTGCGCTTGCAGCAGCACCGACAGCTCGCGCTTCAGCGAGCCATTGACGGCGACCACCGCGACGCCGGGAATGCCGCGGAAGCGATCCGCCAGCTGGTCCTCCGCGAGGCGCGAGATCTCAGCGTGGGTCTGTGTCGTCGACGACAGCGCCAGCTGCATGATCGGCTGCGCCGACGGATCGAGCCGCGTGAGCACCGGCTCGCGCATCTCGGTGGGCAGCTTGTAGCGCACCGTGGCGATGGCGTTGCGCACCTCGTCGCTCGCCTCGACCAGGTTCTTGCCGAAGTTGAAGACCAGCACGATCTTCGCGTTGCTCTCGCTGGCGGTGGAGCGCACCTCGTAGATGCCCGAGATGCTCTGCAGCGCCTTCTCGATGCGGTTGATCAGCTCGCGCTCGACGGTGTCGGGCGACGCGCCGGGGTAGTCGATGCTGACCACCAGCACCGGCTGCTCGACATCGGGGATCTGGTTGACGCGCAGCTTGTTCAGGGCCAGCAGGCCCAGGCACATCAGCGCGATGATGATGACGACCGTCGCGACCGGCCGCTTGATGCTGAAGTCGGAAAGGAACATGGCGTCAGGTCCCCGAGTTGGCGGAAGCCGCGTTGCCCTTGGCGCTGACGAACTCGATCTTCTGCCCGTCGACCAGCGTACTGCCGGGCTTGCGCAGGATCTGGTCGCCATCGGTCAGGCCGGCCTGCAGCGGGTATTCGCCGCGCCGCACGTCGCGCTCGCCGAGCTGCACCGGCACCTTGGCCAGCGTCTTGTCCTTCACGCGCCAGACGTAGGCCGCGCTGCCGCTGCGCACCACCGACGATTCCGGCAGCGTGAGTGCGGGACCCGCGCTGCCCGCCTCGATGCGGCCCTCGGCATAGAGGCCGGCGGTGCGCGGCGCGTTGCGGTTGTCGGCGAAGGCCACCAGCACCTCGACCTGGCGCGTGGTGGCATTGGCCGCCGCATCCACGCGCCTGACCGTGCCGGCGAAGCTGGCCTGCGGATAGCCGCTGACGCGAAAGCTCACCAATTGCCCGATCTTCAGCTCCGACATGCGGTCGGCCGACACCAGGCCTTCGAAGCGCATGCTGGCCGGGTCGATCACCTTGACCAGCTCCTTGCCCACCTGCGCCGTGTCGCCCACCGAGGCCTTGCGCTCGCTGACCACGCCGTCGAACGGCGCGCGCACCTCGGTGCGCCGCAGCTGCTGCCGCGCCGACACGACCTTGGCCTTGGCCGTCACCAGATCGCTCTGCGCGTTGTTGCGCCGCACCTCGGCATCTTCCAGCGCCTGCATCGACGTCATGCCCTGGCTCTGCAGCGTCTTCAGCCGCTGCACCTGGCGCTCTGCCTGCTCGTAAGCCTGCGTCGACGCGCGCGCCGATTCCTCGGCCGAGGCCAGGCTGTCGCGGATCGAGGTGTCATCCAGCCGCACCAGCAGGTCGCCCTGGCGCACGGCATCGCCGTTCTCCTTCAGCACCAGCAGCACCACGGCCGAGACCTCGGCGCGCAGATCGGCACGGCGCTCCGGCTGGATCGAGCCGGTGACGACCGCGCCTTGCGTCCCTTCGCCCGCGCGCAGCGTGCGCAGATCCTCGGGCGCCAGCAGCAGCGGAAACGCCTGCGCCGATTTGGCCGGCTTGGCGGCCGCCGGCTCCTGCTTGGCCTGCTGGCTGCAGGCCGCCAGCGCAGCGGCCAGCGAAACGACGAGAAGGCGATGACGCAGCATGGAGCAGACTCCAGGGAACGGGAGGGAAAGATCAGGGAACGCAAAAGGGCGCGCTAGCTTAGCGGTAAGCCCGCGCGCACTGTAGGGGTCGGCGTCGCCCCGGTGAACCGGCGTGCGACGAACGGCAGGCCAACAGGCCCCAGTTGCAGCCGCGGCCGACGAAACGCCGCCCCACGCCCGCCACGCGGCCCGCAACGCAAGAAAATCCAGAAATCCTCATCCACTCCACAACAGGGCACCGCCATGACCACACCCTTGCTCATCGAGCCTCGCAGCTCGACGCTGACGGCCGGCCTGCTCGTGCGGCGAAGCCTGCCGAATGCGCGCCAGCGCTCGGTGGGCCCCTTCGTCTTCTTCCTACCTGCTCGAGGGCGAGATGGTTCATCGCGACAGCCTCGGCACCGTGCAGCCGATTTCGCCCGGCGACATCAACTGGATGACGGCCGGCAGCGGCATCGTCCATTCCGAGCGCACGCCCGAGCCGCTGCGCGGCAGGAGCCGGCGCCTGCATGGGCTGCAGCTGTGGGTGGCCCTGCCCCCGGACCAGGAGGACGCCGCCCCGAGCTTTCAGCATGCGGGCGTGAGCACCTTGCCGCAATGGCAGCACGACGGCGCCGCCGTGCGCGTGCTGATCGGCAGCGCCTACGGCCTGGTCTCGCCGGTGCGCGCCGCGTCGCCGACGCTGTACCTGGACGTGCAGCTGGCAGCGGGCGCGAGCCTGAGCCTGCCACCCACCGAGGAGCTCGCGGTGTACGCGCCGGCCCAGCGGCTCACGGTGAACGGCAGCGACGTGCCGGCCGCCACGCTGGCCGTGATCCCCCGCGGCGAGGCAGCCACCGTCAGCGCAGACGAAGCCGCGCGCTGCGTCGTCATCGGCGGCGCACCGCTGGCACAGCCTGTGTCCATGTGGTGGAACTTCGTGTCGACCGACCCGCGCAAGATCGAGGCCGCGGCGCGGCGGTGGAACGACAACACCTTTGCCGCCATCCCGGGCGAAACGGGGCGGGTCGAGATGCCGCCATGGCGGCCTCGGCACACCGAGCGCCAAGGTGAGTGAGTGCCGCGGCGGGTATCCTGGGTTCATGACAACGAATCCTTCTCCCGCCGTCACCGGACCGCGCATCCCAGCAGCCGCCGTCACCCGCCCGCTGTGGCGGGCGTTCGCCACCTTCCTCGGCCCGATGGTGGTCGGCAACGTGCTGCAGGGGCTGTCCGGCACGTTCAACAGCGTCTTCCTTGGGCAGATGCTGGGCACGCGGGCGTTGGCCGCGGTGTCTGCCGTGTTCCCCATCGTGTTCTTCTTCGTCTCGCTGGTCATCGGCATCGGCGCCGGCGGCTCGGTGCTCATCGGCCAGGCCTGGGGCGCGAGGGAGAAGCACAAGGTGAAGACCATCGCGGGCACCGCGATCATGCTGGGGCTGGCGATCGGGCTCGCGATCGCGCTGTTCGGCGGCGTGTTCACCGAGCACCTGCTGCGCCTGCTCGGCACCCCGGCCGATG
>VBDL01000628.1 GCA_005884255.1 Betaproteobacteria bacterium
GTGGCCGATGCGCTGGCCAAGGGCGCGAAGGTACTGGCTGGCGGCAAGAAGATCGGCGATCGCTTCTTCGAGCCGACCGTGCTGGCCAACGCGAGCTCCGACATGCTGTGCGCGCGCGAAGAGACCTTCGGTCCGGTGGCGCCGGTATTCCGCTTCAAGACCGAGGACGAAGCCATTGCGCTGGCCAATGCGACCGAGTTCGGCCTCGCGAGCTACTTCTTCAGTCGCGACATTGGCCGCATCTTCCGCGTCGGCGAAGCGCTTGAATACGGCATGGTCGGCATCAACACCGGACTGATCTCCACCGCCGAGGTGCCGTTCGGCGGCTTCAAGCAGTCGGGCCTCGGCCGCGAGGGCTCGCACCACGGCATCGACGACTACGTGGAGATCAAGTACCTGTGCCTGGGGGACTTGCTCAAGTAAGGGTAAGCCTGTGCCGCTAAAGTGGCGGCTTCTTCGCCAAAGAGGCCGCCCTTGGATGCCTGGATGCCCGCGCCCCGCCACTGGGTGCTGATTGTTTTTCTCGCTTCGGCGCTGTACGCGCATCTGCGCGGCCGCGTGCGCTTCGGGCTGTTCCGCGCGCTGACCGACTTCACGGTCCTGTTCGCGCCGGTCAATGCGCTGATGTACCTGTTCTCGCGTGCACCGAAGACGCCTTACCTCGACCCTTCGCGCTTCGCTGAGCTGCAAGCGCTGCAGCAGAACTGGCAACTGATCCGCGACGAGGCGCTGAAGCTCAACGACGAGGGCTACATCCGCGCGGCGGCCACCTACAACGACGTCGGCTTCAACTCGTTCTTCCGCACGGGCTGGAAGCGCTTCTACCTGAAGTGGTATGGGCAGGACCTGGCCTCGGCCACCGCGCTGTGCCCGCAAACGGTGGCGCTGCTCAAAGGCATCCCGAGCATCAAGGCGGCGATGTTCGCGTCGCTGCCGCCGGGCGCGCGCCTGGTGCGCCACCGCGACCCGTTCGCCGGCTCGCTGCGCTACCACCTCGGGCTGACGACGCCGAACTCGCCGGGCTGCTACATCGACGTCGACGGCCAGCGCTATCACTGGCGCGACGGCGAGGCGGTGATGTTCGACGAGACCTACATCCACCACGCCGAGAACACCACCGACCACCAGCGCATCGTGCTGTTCTGCGACGTGGAGCGGCCG
>VBDL01000629.1 GCA_005884255.1 Betaproteobacteria bacterium
AAGGAGGTTCCCCATGGCCAACACCCGCGTTCCCCCGATCAGCATCGGCATCAGCGACACCGACCGCGCGGCCATCGCCGGCGGCTTGAGCAAGCTGCTCGCCGACAACTACACGCTGTACCTGACGACACACAACTTCCACTGGAACGTCACCGGCCCGATGTTCAACACGCTGCACGCGATGTTCATGACGCAGTACAGCGAGCTGTGGGCCGCCACCGACCTGATCGCCGAGCGCATTCGCGCGCTCGGCCACCCGGCGCCGGGCTCCTACGCGCAATTCGGCAAGCTCAGCTCGATCGGCGATGCACCGCCCGAGCCGCCGAAGGCGATGGAGATGGTGCGCATCCTCGTCGATGGCCACCAGGCCGTGGCGCGCACCGCGCGCGAGGTGCTGCTCAAGGCCGAAGCCGCCAACGATCAGCCGACGGTCGACCTGCTGACGCAGCGGCTGAACATCCACGAGAAGACCGCGTGGATGCTCAGGAGCCTGCTCGAAGAGTGATCAGAAATGCGCCTCGAGCTGGATCGACGGCGACGACACCTTGGTGCCCGGCAGTGAGGGCTGGTTGCCGAACTTGTTCTTGATGTACTGGTAGCCGAGGCCAGCGTAGAAGGTCTTCGGCTTGCCCGCCGGCGCGCCCAGGTCCCACAGCAGCGAGGTCTCGAGCCAGGTCTCGGGCGCGGTGTCGCCGCCGAAGCCGTCCTTGCCCTTCTTGCCGGTGTAGTTGGCCCAGCCCTTGAACACCGCGGGCAGGCCGGCCGAGAAGCCGAAGTTCCACACGGTGGCCAGGCGCGGCGCGGCATCGAAGTTGACGTTCGTGCCGGCGAGCGCGTTGTTGTTGTTCTCCTTGTAGTAGAAGAGGCCCAGCGTCAGCAGGCCCGGCACGTCGAACTCGAGCTTCGGCCCGGCGATCACCTTGATCAAGCCGGCGCCGAAGCTGTCGTTCTTGGAGTTGAAGTCGAAGCCGGCCTGGAAGCCGACGTCGCGCACCGGGCCGAACTTCACCGCCGAGCCGCTGAGCTTGCTGAAGCTCACCGTGTTGTTGTAGACGACGTAGACCTCCTGCGCGCCGCGCGTGCTGTTGTTGGCCGGGTTGTTGATGTCGGACTTCAGCATGTCCAGCGTGAAGAAGTTGACCCCGTACTTGTAGCCGCCGACGTACTGCAGCGTGACCACGTGCTTCTTCACGTCGGCATCGCTGCCCGGTTCCTTGTACCTGGTGCCGTAGCTGTAGGCGATGAAGGCGTCGCTCCAGTCCGCGGCATGCGCCGCGGAGAAAGAGGCCAGAGCGAGCAGGGGAATCAGGCGATGAAGGCGGGGCATGAGAGACTTCCTCGAAGTGGTTGTGAGCGGTCCGTTCGAACCACCGCGCAAGGTAAGGACACGCCCCCTCACCGACATACCGCGCCGCGGATGCAACACATCGCGCAGCACGTATGCCGCACCCGCCCGTGCCGTGCTACGCGCGCGCAGGGGGTGCGCAGCGGATAATCCGCACTTCGCCCACCCACGTTTCACGGCCTGCTCGCGGCAGGCCGTCTGCCATGTCCTCCGAGATCGCTCCCCAGGTTCGCCGCCGGCGCACCTTCGCCATCATTTCGCACCCCGACGCGGGCAAGACCACGCTGACGGAGAAGCTCTTGCTGTTCTCCGGCGCAATCCAGATCGCCGGCAGCGTGAAGGCGCGCAAGGCGAGCCGCCACGCGACCTCCGATTGGATGGAGATCGAGAAGCAGCGCGGCATCTCGGTGGCGTCGTCGGTGATGCAGATGGAGTACCGCGACTGCGTCATCAACCTGCTCGACACGCCGGGCCACCAGGACTTCTCCGAAGACACCTACCGCGTGCTCACCGCCGTCGACGCCGCGCTGATGGTGATCGACGCGGCGAACGGCGTGGAGCCGCAGACGCGGCGGCTGCTGCAGGTCTGCCGTGCGCGCAACACGCCGATCCTGACCTTCGTCAACAAGATGGACCGCGAGGTGCAGGAGCCGCTGGCGCTGATGGACGAGATCGAGCGCGAGCTCGGCATGAGCGTCGTGCCCTTCACGTGGCCGGTGGGCATGGGCAAGGCCTTCCACGGCGTGATGGACCTGCGCGAGGAGCAGATGCGCGTGTTCATGCCCGGCGAGGACCGCAAGCACGACGACGACGAGATCATCGAGGGCCTGGACAACCCGGCGTACGCCGAACGCTTCGGCGCCGAATGGAACCACGCGATGCACGACATCGAGCTGGTGCAGATGGCGGCGCCGTCGTTCGACGCGGACGCGTTTCTCGCCGGCCGGCAGACGCCGATGTTCTTCGGCTCGGCGATCAACAACTTCGGCGTGCGCGAAGTGCTCGATGCGCTGGTCGACCTGGCGCCGGCGCCGAGCGCGCGACCAGCGATGCAGCGCGAGGTC
>VBDL01000630.1 GCA_005884255.1 Betaproteobacteria bacterium
ATGATTTGAAGCGATGAGCCTCGCGACGCGCTGCACCGCCTGCGGCACGGTGTTCCGTGTCGTGCGCGACCAATTGCGCGTCTCCGAAGGCTGGGTGCGCTGCGGGCGCTGCCAGGAGGTGTTCAACGCGCTGGACAGCCTGTTCGACCTGGAGCGCGAGGCGCCGCCACCTTGGCCCGGCCCGGCCGCCACGGGCGCGGGTCCGGCACCTGCCGCATCGGCGACCGCAGACCAGGCATCCGGCGCCATCGACCTTGAACGCGATCCGCTGCTGCACCACGAATCCACGCAGCCGGTGAGCACCGTCGGCGGCGACAGCGGCGCGCCGAGCGAATCGGCGACGGAGCACAGCACCGGCTTTGCCGATGCGCGCTTCCCCTCGTCCTTCATGGCCAGCGAGCTGGCACCCGGGGGCGGCGGCGACACCACCGTCGTTCCAGACGAGGATTCCGCTGCGCCGGCCGAGATAGCCCCCGAGTTCCTGCGCCGCGTGGAAGCGAAGCAGCGCCAGCAGTCGCGCGGCGCGCGCGTGGCGTGGTCGCTCGCCGCGGTGCTGCTGCTGCTCGGCTTCGCCACACAGGCCACCTATCACCTGCGTGACTGGATCGCGGCGCTGTGGCCGCAGGCTCAAGCCCCGCTGGAGGCGATGTGCGCGCAAGCGGGATGCCGCATCGAGCCGCTGCGCCGCATCGACAGCGTGGCCGTCGAGAGCAGCGGCCTCACGCGCGTGAGCGGGCTCGATGCCTACAAGCTGTCGGTCGTGCTGCGCAATCGCAGCGGCATCCCGGTGGCGCTGCCATCGGTCGAGCTCGCGTTGACCGATCCGCAAGGGCAGCTGGTCGCGCGTCGCGTGCTGTCGCCGGCGGAGCTCGGCGCCACGCAACGCGTGCTGCAGCCCGGCAGCGAGGCGCCGCTGCAGGTGGCGCTGGTCGCCGCGGACAAACGCGTGCTCGGCTACACCGTCGAAATCTTCTATCCCTGAGAAAGCTCTATGTCGGCCCTGATCTGCGGCTCCCTCGCCTTCGACACCATCACCACCTTTCCGGGCCGCTTTGCGCAGCAGATCCTGCCGGAGCAGGTGCACATCCTGAACGTCTCGTTCTTGCTGCCGACCCTGCGCCGCGAGTTCGGCGGCTGCGCCGGCAACATCGCCTATTCGCTGCACCAGCTCGGCGGCACGCCGCTGGTGCTGGCGGCACTCGGCAACGACAGCGGTGAGTACCTCGCGCGGCTGCGCGGCTGGGGCGTCGACACTTCGTGCATTCGCGTCGAGGACGACAGCTACACCGCGCAGGCGATCATCATCACCGACACCGACAACAACCAGATCACCGCCTTCCACCCCGGCGCGATGCAGTTCGCGCACCGCAGCGCAGTGCCCCAGCGCGACGACGTGAAGATCGCCATCATCGCGCCCGACGGCCGCGACGCGATGCTGCAGCATGCCGAGCAGCTGGCTGCCGCCGGCGTGCCCTTCATCTTCGACCCGGGCCAGGGCCTGCCGATGTTCGATGGTGCGGAGCTGCGCCGCTTCGTCGAGCAGGCGACGTGGGTCGCCGTCAACGACTACGAAGGCCGCATGCTCTGCGAGCGCATGGGCGCGAGCCTGCAGGAGCTGTCGCGCTCGCATCTGCGCGGCATCGTCGTCACGCTCGGCGCGCAAGGCTGCGAGCTGTGGATCGGCGGCGAGCGCGTGCACGTGCCGGGCGTGACGGCGAACGCGGTGGTCGACCCCACCGGCTGCGGCGATGCTTTCCGCGCGGCGCTGCTCTATGGCCTGGAGCGCGGCTGGGAGCTGCGCCGCTGCGTCGAGCTCGGCAACCGGCTCGGCGCGCTGAAGATCGCGCATCAGGGCCCGCAGAATCACCGCATCGATCGAACGCAGTTCGCGCTCGCGTGACATCCTGCGCTATCGGCGCGCTTCAGCCACGCGCGTGGGCTGCCGATAGTTGTTCGATGGACGCGCTGTTCGGCCACCTCACCACCGCCCTCGGCACTGCGCTCGTGACGGCGCTGGCCTGCGAGTGGAAGCATCATCGCGACAGCGCGGCATTGCGCCGGCGCGCCGAACAGGCCGAGATCGACGCCAGAGCCGCCGTTGAGCGCGCCGCGCAAACGCGATTGCAGGTGCGGCAGCTGTCGCAGGAACTGGCCGAGCAGACGCGTGCGCGCAAGGCCACGGAAACGGCGCAACGGCGGCGCGGCGAGGCCGAGCGTGCGCTGGCCAGCTCAGCGCGCAAGCCGGTGTTGCGTGATGAGGTCGTGCCGGGTTTCGCACCCACGCAACCCCCGCTGCCCGCCGACGGATTCGCCGACACGCAACCGCTCTAAGCAGCTAGCCGGCATCGAGCCAGCGCAGCAACTGCGCGAGCGGCAGCGCGAGCTCGAGCCGCTTGCGCCGCGATGTGGCGCCATGACGCAGCACCACGCACCGGCGCGGCACACCGAGCTCGTCAGCCAGCCACGCAATGAGCGCCTCATTGGCGCGCCCTTCGATCGCCGGCGCCGCCAGGCGGACGCGCAGCGCGCCGTCGTGCAGCCCGGCGCGCTCGCTGCGCTTGGCGTTCGGAATCACTGCGACGGTCAGCACACTGGCGTGCTCGCCGTGTGCCGACGCGCAGGGCCAGCGTGAAGCATCCATAGCAAATAAAAAACCCGGCCGAGGCCGGGTTTGGGTCTCACAAGCGCGAAGCTTAGGGCT
>VBDL01000631.1 GCA_005884255.1 Betaproteobacteria bacterium
CGAGCCCCCTCCAGCAAGGGGCTCCAGCATGGCTGACGAAGCCACCGGAGCCGGCTGGTGGCGCTTCGCGGCGGCGATTGTCTTGCTGCTGTGTGCAGGCTGGGCCGAGGCGCAGCCGGTGCTGCGCGTGCTCGCCTGGCCCGGCTATGCCGACCCGGACATCGTCAAGCGCTTCGAGGAGCAGCACCATGTGAAGGTGCGGGTCTCGATCGTCAGCTCCGACGAGAGCCTGTGGGAGCGCGTCAATGCGCATGGCGGCGACGACTTCGACGTGTTCGCCGTCAACACCGCCGAGCTCAAGCGCTACGTCGATGCGGCGCTGGTGGTGCCGTTGAACCTGGCGAACATCCCGAACGCCAAGGCCCAGCTGCCGCGCTTTCGCGACCGCGCGGCGATTCCCAATCTCATGCGCGAGGGCCGCCTCTACGCGCTGCCCTACACCTGGTCGGAGATGGGGCTGATCTACGACCGCAAGCAGGTCAAGGAACCTCCCACGTCGATCAGCGCGCTGTGGGACCCGCAGTACCGCGGCCGCGTGCTGGCCTTCGACACCAGCGGCCACAACTTCTCGATCGCCGCGCTGGCGCTCGGCAAGAACCCGTTCCGCATCGACGAGAGCAGCTACCCGGAGGTGGTGCGCCACCTCGTCGCGCTGCGCCGCAACGTGCTCACCTTCTACAGCCTGCCCGAAGAGGCGGTGGAACTCTTCCGCACGCAGCGCGTGGCGCTGGTGTTCGCGAACTATGGCACGCAGCAGGTCCAACAGCTGAAGCACGCCGGTGCCGACATCGGCTATGTGATTCCTCGTGAAGGCGCCCTGGCCTGGCTCGACTGCTGGACGATCACGCGCGGCGCGCGCGACAAGGCGCTGGCCGAGGCATGGATCAACCACATGCTCGAGCGCTCGGTGAGCACGACGTTGACCGAGCGCCAAGGCCTGGCCAACACCGTCGTGAGCACTCGAACGGAAGACCCGGCGGCGAAGATCCTCTGGCTCGAGCCGGTGGAAGACCCGGAGCGCCGCGCCGCGCTGTGGACGCGCATCCGCTCGGGCTCGCGCACTCCGACACAGGCGCCATGAAGCTCGGCCTGCGCGCCCGCCTGTCGCTGCTGCTGGCCGCGTTCGGCGTGCTGGCTGCCGGTCTCACCGGCTTGTATGCCTACCGCCAGCAGCGCGAGGTGCTGGTGCAGACGGCCGAGCGCGAGCTGCAGGCCACCACGCACGTGTCCGGCCGGCGCCTGGCCGCCGTGTTCGGCCGCATCAGCGGCGAGGCGCGCCAGCTCGCGCAGCAGCGCGTCACGCGCGAGGCGGCGGCAGGCGGCCCGGCAGCGGCGCAACGCGCCGCCGTGGCCGACGCCTTCGAGGCTGCGCTGCGGAACCAGCCGAGCTACTTCCAGCTGCGGCTGATCAGCGCTACCGACAACGGCCTGGAACTGGTGCGGGTGGACCGCGACGCCACCGGCCCGGTGCGCGTGCAGGGCGAAGCGTTGCAGGAAAAAGGCCACTTCCCCTACGTGTTCCAGGCCCTGCAGCTGGGCGGCGGCGAGGTGTTCCTGTCGAAGATCGGCCTCAACCACGAAGCCGACTCGCACGCCGCGCAGGAGAAGCCGACGCTGCATGTCGCAACGCCGGTGTTCGATGACGCCGGCCGCCAGCTGGGCGTCATCGTGATCGGTGTCGACGTGGCGCGCATCTTCGCCGACCTGCGCGCCGACATGCCGGAGTATCTGCGCCTGCTGCTGGCCAATGAGTGGGGCGACTACCTCATCCACCCCGATGCGGCGCAGGCCTTCGCCTTCGAGCAGGGCCAGCGCGTGCTGATGCAGGAGACCTTCCCCACGGTGGAAGCGCTGCTGAAGGCGCCCGGCCCGCCGTTGCTCGCGCAAGCGGCCTTGAACGAAGGGGCGCAAGCCACGCCGGTGCTCGGCGCCTTTCAGCGCCTGCGTCTCGCGCCCGACGCGCGCGGCGGCGACGTAGTGCTCGGCATCGCGGAGCCGCTGGACGAGATCCTGCGCTCATCGCGCGCATTGAGCAGCACGGTGGAGCAGATCGTTATGGCGGTCAGCGTGGTGGCCATTCTTCTGGCCCTGGTGGCGGCCGGCCTGGTCACGCGGCCGATCAAGCAGATCACCCGCGAGGCACGGCGCTTCTCGTCGGAGCACGCGGCCGGCGAATTGCCCGTGGAGCGCAGCGACGAGATCGGCGAGCTGGCGCGCGGCTTCCACGAGATGCAGCAAAGCGTTCTCGCATCGATGGCGGAGCTGCATGCCAGCCGCGAGCGGCTGGCCGAGCAGGCGCGCACCGATCCACTGACCGGCCTCTACAACCGTGGATCCTTCGCCGAGCGGCTGGAGCACGGCATCGCGGCGGCGCGGCGCAGCGGCCGCGGCCTCGCGCTGCTGTTCGTCGACCTCG
>VBDL01000632.1 GCA_005884255.1 Betaproteobacteria bacterium
CACCGGCTTCGTGGGGGACATCGGCAGCGATCACCTGTTCCCCGACAAGGCCAGCGCGATCGCGACCATCGTGCCCAAGCTCGATGGCGCGATCTGCGCGCACTGCACTGCGCGAATCTTTCGCGAGTGTGCGCAGCAGCCTGGTGGGGCGGCCTAAGGCTTGAGCGTCAGCAGGAACGCGACGATGTCGGCGCGCTCGCTCGCATCGTCGACGCGAAAGCCCATGCGTTGACCGGGCACCAGGCTTTCCGGATCGGCGATCCAGCGCTCCAGCGAGCGCGCATCCCACACGAAGCCCGCCTTCGCGAGCGCCGGCGAGTAGTCGAAGCCGCTGACGCTGCCGGCGGCGTGCGCGGTGTTGGCGGCCAGCAAGGCGGCCAACGCAGCGATGGCGCCGCGCATCGTCAGGCCCCGAAGCTCAACGCGCCCGTGGGCAGCATCATGCCCAGCGCGCTGGACAGTGCGGTCCAGTGCATCGTCTCGTCCGCCGCGAGGCGCCAAAGCCGTGGCTTCAGAGTTCGCGGGGGGACGTCAGCGCAGCCGGCTCGGTGCCATCGCCTGCGCGTCGACGCCCTCGCGCTTCAGCGATTCGGGCACGGCCGCGTTGCGCAGCAGCGCCGCGGCCAGCTCGGCGGCGGCCGCGGCGGTCTGGATGCCGTAGCCGCCTTGGCCTGCAAGCCAGAACAAGCCATCGCGCTCGCCGTCCCAGCCGATCACCAGCTCGCCATCGGGCGCGAAGGTGCGCAGCCCCGCCCAGGTGTGGCGTGGGCGGCGGATCGAGAGGGTGGTGTCGCGCTCGATGTTGGCGATGCCCAGCGCCACGTCCATCTCCTCGGCGGCCACGTCGTGCGCCAGCACCGGGTCGGCGTTGGCCGGCGAGCCGAGCAGCAGGCCGGCCTCGGGCTTGAAGTACCAGCTCTCGTCGATGGCCACCACCGCGGGCCAGCGGTGGATGTCGGTGCCTTGGGGCGGCGTGAAGGTGAAGGCGCTGCGCCGCTTGGCCTGCAGCCCGAGCGGCCGCGCGCCGGCCAGCTGCGCCAGCGCGTCGGCCCAGGCGCCGGTGGCGTTGACCAGCGTGCGCGTGCGCATCTGCCGACCGTCGGCCAGGGTCAGCGTCCACGTTTCGGCATCGCGTTCGGCCGTCACCACTTCGGCATCGTTCCACTGCTCGCCGCCTTGCGCGCGCACGCCGTGCAGGAAACCCTGGTGCAGCGCGTGGACGTCGATGTCCATCGCGTCGGGCTCGACGATGGCGCCGAGCAGGCCGTCGCGCTGCAGCACGGGCACGCGGCGCAGCGCCTCGGCGGCGCCGATGCGCTCGACGGCAGTGCCGGTGGACTGCAGCTCCGCGAGGCGCGCGTCGAACAGCGCCTCCTGGCCCTGCCAGGCGACGTAGAACACGCCGCGGCGCATCAGCAGCGCATGCTCGGCGAAACCGTCGGGCGGCTGCGTGTAGAACGCGCGGCTCGCGCGCGTCAGCGCGCGCACCTGCGGCGGGCCGTAGCTCTCCATGAACATCGCCGCGCTGCGCCCGGTGCTGTGGTAGCCGGGCTGCGACTCGCGCTCGAGCACCAGCACGCGGCTGTCGCGCGCGAGCTGCCAGCCGAGCGACGCGCCGGCCATGCCGGCACCGGCGATGACGACGTCGAACTCGGGGGTGTTCATGGTGTCGTCGCCGCGGCTGTTGCGCTCATTCGCGCATCAAGGTGGATTTGCCGAAGAGGCTCTCGATCAGGTCCAGCGCCACCTCGGCGGTGGCGTTGCGCACGTCCAGCGCCGGGTTCAGCTCCATCACATCGAGTGAGGCCAGCGCGCCGGTGTCGGCGATCATCTCCATGCACAGCTGCGCCTCGCGGTAGGTGGGGCCGCCGCGCACCGTGGTCGCCACGCCGGGGGCGACGTCGGGATCGAGGAAGTCGACGTCGAAGCTCACATGCAGGTGCGTGTTGGGATCGAGCGTGGCGAGCGCGAGTTCCATCGTGTGGCGCATGCCCATCTCGTCGATGTAGCGCATGTCGAAGACCTCGAGGCCCACCTCGTGCACGAAGCGCTTCTCGCCGGCATCGACGCTGCGGATGCCGATCTGCCGCACGCTCTTCGCGCTGACCGCCGGCACCGCGCCGCTCATCTCGATGAGCTCCTTCGGGCCGTGGCCGCACAGGCAGGCCACCGGCATGCCGTGCGTGTTGCCGCTGGGCGTGAGCTGGTTGGTGTTGAAGTCGGCGTGCGCATCGAGCCACAGCACGCGCAGCTTCTTGCCGGTCTCGCGGCAATGGCGCGCGACCGCGCTGATCGAGCCGATGCCGAGGCAGTGGTCGCCGCCGAGCAGGATGGGCAGCCGCTTGCCGCGCAGCTCGGCGAGCATGGCATCGTGCACCGCGCGATTCCAGGCCACGACCTCATCGAGGTGGCGATAGCCCTCGACCGGCGGCAGCCACGGGTTGCTCGGGCCGACGAGGTTGCCGCGGTCGACGACGTCCAGGCCATGGCCTTGCAGCGTGCCCACGATGCCGGCAACGCGCAGCGCCTCCGGGCCCATGCTGGCGCCTCGCGCGCCGGCGCCGACGTCGGTGGGGGCGCCGATGAGGGAGATGTTGCGATTCATGGGGGCGGATTCTCGCTTGGGCGTGCTAGCGAAAAACTAGGATTCGCCGCGCCTGTACCGAGGATTCTGCGCCGCGATGCGCCGCTGCGGTAACGCGGTGAGTCAAATCTCGGCGGGGGCCGTGCTGGCGTGAGGCGGCGGCAGCCCATAGCCGTAGGCCTCTTCCAGCGCGTCCCAGGCCTCTTCGGCCGTCTCCACGTAGGTGAAGAGGTTCACGTCCTCGGGGCTGATCATGCCGGTGTCGATCAGCAGGTCGAAGTCGATCAGCCGGCTCCAGAACTCGCGGCCGAACAGCAGGATCGGCCGGCGCCGGCACTTGCCGGTCTGGATCAGCGTCATCATCTCGAACAGCTCGTCGAGCGTGCCGAAGCCACCGGGGAAGCACACCAGCGCGATGCTGCG
>VBDL01000626.1 GCA_005884255.1 Betaproteobacteria bacterium
CGTCACACCCGACACCGTGATCCAGACCGCGCCCGGGCGCATCCAGATCACCGGCTCGACGATCACCGATGCGCACCCGCACGGCCTGCTGTCGGTCAACGAGGTGATCCAGAAGTCGAGCAACGTCGGCATCGTGAAGATCGCGATGCAGATGCAGCCGCGCGAGATGTGGGAGCTGTTCGCGCAAGTGGGCCTGGGGCAGAAGCCGCAGCTCGAATTCCCCGGCGTGGTGAGCGGCCGGCTGCGCCCGTACAAGACCTGGCGGCCGATCGAGCAGGCGACGATGGCCTACGGCTACGGCCTGTCGGCGTCGCTGTTCCAGCTGGCGCGCGCCTACACCGTGTTCGCGCACGACGGCGAGCTGATCCCGGCGACCATCCTCAAGCGCGAGCAGGGCCCGGTGGCCGGCGTGCGCGTGTTCTCGCCGGACACCGCGCAAAAGGTGCGCCACATGCTGCAGATGGCCGCCGGCCCGGGCGGCACCGGCCCGAAGGCTCAGACGATGGGCTATTCCGTCGGCGGCAAGAGCGGTACTGCGCACAAGCAGGAAGGCCGGGGCTACGCTTCCAACAAGTTCCGTTCGTGGTTCGTCGGCCTGTCGCCGATTTCGCAGCCGCGCATCATCGTTGCGGTGATGGTGGACGAGCCGAACAACGGCCTGCATTTCGGCGGCGACGTCGCCGCACCGGTGTTCAGCCAGGTCGTGCAGCAGACGCTGCGCACGCTGAGCGTGCCGCCGGACATCGACGTGCGCTCGCAGATCGTCGAGCACGACATTCCCGCCGAGCCGGAAAGCTTCTGATGTTGACCCGCCTGAAATCCCCCGAAGCCGCCGCCCGCTGGTTGAGCGAGTGGGTCACCGGCACGCTGCGCACCGACAGCCGGCTGGTGCAGCCGGGCGACGCCTTCATCGCGTGGCCGGGCTATGCGGTCGACGGCCGCCGCTTCGTCGCCGATGCGCTGGCCAAGGGCGCGGCCACCTGCGTCGTCGAGGAGCAGGGCGTCGAGGCCTATGGCTTCGTCGATGCGCGCGTCGCGTCGCTGCCGAACCTGAAGGCGGTGACGGGCCGTATTGCCGACGGCTTCTTCAAGCAGCCGACCGCCGCGCTCAAAGTCGTTGCCACCACCGGCACCAACGGCAAGACCTCCACCGCATGGTGGACGGCGCAGGCGCTGACGCAGCTGGGCTCACGCTCGGGCGTGGTCGGCACGCTGGGCGTCGGCGAGCCGCCGCGCGTCGGTGCGGCCACCACCGATGAAAGCCACGGCATCGAATTCACCGGCCTGACGACCCCCGACCCGGTGCTGCTGCACGGCGCCTTCCGCCGCTTCGTCGACCTCGGCTACGCCGCGTGCGCGATCGAGGCCTCGTCGATCGGCATCGTCGAGCAGCGCATGGCGGGTACGCGGGTGGTGGTGGCGCTCTTCACCAACTTCACGCGCGATCACCTCGACTACCACGGCAGCATGGAAGGCTACTGGGACGCCAAGGTGCAGCTGTTCCGCTGGCCGGGGCTGAAGGCGGCGGTGGTCAACATCGACGACGAGAAGGGCGCCGAGCTGGCCGATGCGCTGCGTGCCCGCGGCGACCTCGACCTGTGGACCTATTCGGTCGAGCGCGAAGCGCGGCTGAGCGCGAGCGGGCTCGGCTATCGCGATGGCGGCTTGTCGTTCGCGCTCAACGAAGGCGCGGAACGCGTCGACGTGACGAGTGGGCTGATCGGCCAATACAACGCGAGCAACCTGCTGGCGGTGATCGGCGGCTTGCGCGCGCTGGGTGTGCCGCTCGACGACGCGGCGCGCGTCTGCGCGCACGTGACCCCGGTGCCTGGACGCATGCAACGCGTCTCGTCGGCAGGCCAGCCGGAAGTCGTTGTCGACTACGCCCACACGCCCGATGCGCTGGAGAAGGTGCTGCAGGCGCTGCAGCCTCTGGCCCAAGCGCGCGGCGGCGAACTGTGGTGCGTCTTCGGCTGCGGCGGCAACCGCGACGCGACCAAGCGCCCGCTGATGGGCGCAATCGCGCAGCGCCTGGCCGACAAGGTCGTCGTCACCAGCGACAACCCACGCAACGAGGCACCGAGCTTCATCCTGTCGCAGATCCTCGCCGGCCTCGTCGGCCATCACGATGCCGCCGTTCTCGAAGACAGGCGCGAGGCCATCGCCCATGCGATGGGCGCGGCCGACGCGCGGGACGTGGTGCTGGTCGCCGGCAAGGGCCATGAGGACTATCAGGAGATCGCGGGCGTCAAGCACCCGTTCTCCGATGCGGTCGAG
>VBDL01000627.1 GCA_005884255.1 Betaproteobacteria bacterium
CCACTGCGCGCGTGCGCTGCGAAGCGCTGGTGCGCCGCTACGAGGAGCTGTTCCCCGGCGTGGCGGATACCAGCGAGCCGAACTTCTGGACCGGGCTGCGCCCGAGCACGCCGACCAACATCCCCTACATCGGCCGCAGCAAGCTCTCCAACCTGTGGCTCAACGCCGGCCACGGCACGCTGGGCTGGACGCACGGCGCCGGCTCCGGCCGCGCACTGGCCGAGCTGATGAGTGGGCGGCAGCCGGAACTCGAGTTCGGCTTCTGCGGCGATGTAGGCACTGAGCGGGTCCCGCAAGTCGCTGTTGCTTGACGGGCGGCGCGGATAGAATCCGCGCCCCCATGGCCTACTGCGCGATCGACTTCGGCACCTCGAACTCGGGCATTGCGCTGCCCGAAAACGGCGGCGTCGCGCTGGTCGAGGTCGAGCCCGGCCAGCGCACGATGCCGACCGCGGTGTTCTACGTCAACGACGGCCGGCCACAGCACGAGGAGCCGACGCGCCTGTATGGCCGCGCGGCGTTGGCTGCCTACGTCGACGGGCTCGACGGCCGGCTGATGCGCTCGATGAAGAGCATCCTCGGTTCCACCTTGGCCGAGCAGAGCACCGACATCGGCGGCGCCCGCGCGGTGCGCTATCTGGACGTGATCGCCGGCTACCTGCGCCATCTGAAGCGCCTGGCCGAGGCACGCGCCGGCGCGCCGCTGCAGCGCGCTGTGCTCGGCCGCCCGGTGTACTTCGTCGACGACGACCCGCTGCGCGATGCGCAGGCGCAGGCCACGCTCGAAGCGGCGGCGCGCGCGGTCGGCTTCGAGGACATCGGCTTCCAGTACGAACCGATCGCCGCAGCGCTGGACTTCGAGCAGCGCGCCGAACGCGAGCAGCTGGTGCTGGTGGCCGATATCGGCGGCGGCACGTCGGACTTCTCGCGCCAACCACGGCGTGCACATCGCCGGCACCGACTTCGACCGCCATCTGGAGCTCGCGAGCATCCTGCCGCTGGCCGGCTACAAGGGCCTCGGGCCGGCCAAGCGCGGCCAGACGCCGCGCGAGGTGCCGAGCCGCGTCTACTTCGACCTCGCGACCTGGCACCTGATCAACACCGTCTATGCACCGGCGCGCATGCTCGAGCTGCGCCGCATGCGCGACTTCTATGCCGACGTGCGCCAGCACGAGCGGCTGATGCGCATCGTCACGCTGCGCCTGGGCCATGCGCTGGCCGCCGCGGCCGAGGCCGCAAAGATCGCGGTGGCCGACGGCGGCGCCACGCAGATCGATCTGGATCCGATGGAGCCCGGCCTCGAAGCGTCGCTGGAGGAAGCGCAGGCGCTGCAGGCCATCGACGCCGACGTGCAGCGCATCGTCGATGCGGCCAGCGAGACGGTGCTCAATGCGGGCCTGAAGCCCGCGCAACTCGACGCGCTGTACTTCACCGGCGGCTCCACCGGCCTGAAGCCGCTGGCCGCGCGCATCGCCGAGCGCTTCCCCGCGGTACGCGCGGTGCATGGCGACCGCTTTGCGAGCGTCGCCACCGGGCTGGGCGTGTATGCCCAGCGCCGGTTCGCGTGATCACCAGGCGCTGACGTACTGGTTGCCGTTGGCCTTGTAGCGCTCGACCGCCTGCTTCAGCTCGCGGTACTCGGCGCACGAGAAGGTGCAGGCCTTGTCCAGCGTGGCCAGTCGCTTCTCGGCCTGGCCGAGGTCGCCCTTCATCAGATAGAGCTCGCCGGAGTATTCGAGCGCGCCGCGGTGCGCCGGCGCGATGCGCAGCGCCGCGTCGTAGTACGCCTCGGCCGCGGCGAAGTCGGGCGTCTTCTGCTTGCGCATCGAATAGCCCATCAGGTTGTTCCAGTCGGCGTTGTCGGTCGCGTTGACGCGCTTGAGCTCGTCGATGGCGGCGGACCAGCGCTTGGCGGCGATGTGCTCGCGCGCGCCGGCGAGCGCATCTTTCGACGACTCGGCGGGCGTCAGGTCAGCGGCGTTGACGGCCGCACAGACGGCCAACAGGACGGCAGCGGCAAGGGTGTGAAAGCGTTGCATGGCGAGGCTCCTGAGGAGAAGGTTGCGAAGGTATCCGCACCTACGGAGTTCGCGCGCCGCTTGGATGCACTACTGATGCATCACCAGAGCTTCACGCAGGCGCCGCTCAACACGAACGGCTTGGACGGCAGGTCGCCGCCGGGCGCCGGCTCGATGCTCACCGCCAGCCGCGAGACCTTGGCGAACACCGTGTCGGCGCGGCCGGCGAGGATCAGCTGCGCCTTGCCGCTGGCCGGCACGTAGCCGACCAGCCGCGGCGCGCCGCCATCGTCGGGCAGCGCCCACAGCTGCGCCACCTGGCCGCTCGGGATGGCCACCGGCTGCAGCAGCTTCACCGCCAGCCGATGGCCTTGTCGCGTGGCGCTGGCCAGCACCGTCGGTTTGCCGGCCGCATCGCTGAGCAGGCCCACATAGCTGGCCGGCAGCGACTCCTCGTCGATCTTCTTCTGCTCGAGCTGCGGCACCAGCAGCAGCGCAGACAATGCCGCACCGGCGAACGCGCCGCCGAGCCCGAAGCCGGCACGCTGCCACCAGCGCACCGGCTTCGGTGCCGCGCCGAAGAGGCGCTGCTGCAGGCCCTGCCACAGCGCTTCGGACGGCTGCACCGCCGGCACCGCCTCGCCGAGCCGACCCAGCCGCTGGCCCCAGGCCTGCAAGGCCTGCGCGGCGGCCGGCTGCTGGCGCGCCAGCGTCGCGAAACGGCGCCGCGCGCCGCCTTGCAAGGTGCCCAGCACGTACTCGCGCGCCAGGCGGTCGAGCAGCTCGGGATTCATCTTCATCAGCAGCTCCCGATGCCGGCGGCGAGCAGGCATTCCTTCAGCTTGTCCAAGCCGCGCCGCA
>VBDL01000651.1 GCA_005884255.1 Betaproteobacteria bacterium
GAACTCGTCGCCGGCGAGCCGCGCCACGGTGTCCGTGATCCGCACGCATCGCTGCAGCCGGGCCGCGAACTCCTTGAGCACCGCGTCGCCTGCGGCGTGGCCGTGCGAGTCATTGATCTGCTTGAAATGGTCCACGTCCAGGAACATCAAGGCCATGGGGCGATCGCTGCGTTTGCTGCGCGCCACGGCCTCCTGGAGTTTTTCCTCGAATTGACGGCGGTTCGGCAAACCGGTCAGCGCATCGACGTGGGCCAATTGGCTGAGCTGCATCTCCACTTGCTTGGACGCCGTCACGTCGGTGCTCAAGGCGTAGATGCCGGCCACATGGCCATCCCCCTGCACGTCGGGGATGTAGACGGTGTGAAGGTAGCGATCGACCCCCAGCGTCACTGACTCTGCTTCGAAGCTGACCCGCTCGCCGGCCAATGCCCGCTGCAGATGCTCGCTGCGTTGCTCATAGAGGGTCGGGCCGATCAATTCCGAGAGCGGCCGGCCGACCGCCGACGCAGGATCGATGCCCATCCATTCGTGCCACGTCGCGTTGCAAAAACGCAGGCGCAGGTCCTTGTCGATGTAGGAGATGAGCAGCGGCAGGTTGTCGGCGATGTTGCGCAGCAGCCTGTTGCTCGCGGCCAGCCGGGCTTGAGCCTGCTTTCGCTCCGAGATGTCGTGCAGGAAGGCGTGGGCCACAAAGCCGTCGGGTGTGCGCAGGGCGCCTATCGACAGCTCGACGGGAACCTCATGCCCGTCCCTGTGCAGCGCCATGAGCTCGATTCGCTGGTTGACGAGCGGGCCCGTGCCGGTGTGGACGAACTTCTGCAGGCCCGCGTTGTGACTGTCGCGCATGCGCGGCGGGATGATGACCTCGGCGAGAGAGCGCCCGAGAACGCCTGCGCGCCCCCAGCCGAACGTGGCCTCGGCCTGCTGGTTCCACTCGGTGATGAGGCCATGGTGGTCCATGCCGATGAAGGCGTCCGATGCGTGCGCCAGGATGCTGCGAATCCGCTCCTCGCTGCGCTCCAGTTGCGCGGCCCGTGCAGCGGCGTCCTTGGCATGCCGCGTCGTCCTCACCAGCAACCACAGCGCCAGCGCAGCGAACAGCAGGGTCACCGTGCCCGCGACAGCCGCCTCGCGGCGCCAGTGGGCCAGCCATTCGTCCACACTCTGGCCGACGCCCACCACCAGGCGGGTCGCGCCCACTCGCTCGAAGCCGAGCATGCGCTGCACCCCGTCAACGGGCGCCTTGTTGATCCTGACGCCGGCATTCACGCCGCTGCGTAGCTGGGCCAGGGCGCCGTCGTCGCGCAGTATCTTCTTGCCCACCAGCGCGGGGCTCGATGGGCGACGCGCCAGCAGCATGCCGTTGTCATCGGCGAGGATCACCGTGCCCTGCGAGCCTGCCTCGAAGCGCTGGAACAGGTTCTCGAACACCTCCATCGGCGTGCCGACCAGAATGACACCCTTGAACTGCCCCTGCGGCCCGTTGATGCGGCGGCTGAACACCATGGCCACCTTGCCGTTGATGCGCGAGACAAAGATCTGGCTGATGAACAGGCCGGTGTCGTGCGCAACGTGTGCCTGAAAGAAGTCCCGGTCCTTGGACGACGCCGCGTAGGGCTGTCCATCCGAGCTGAAGAGCTGATGCCCGTCGGCGTCGAGCACCCGCATGAGGACCGGCAAGCCGATCCGTTCCACGCTGCTGCGCAGGACCTGGCTGCCAAGGTCGGCACGGATCGAGCCGTGCTCGGTGAACTCCAGCAGCGCAAGGCTGTCGCGCGCGCCAACCAGGGCGAGGTCGATGTTGGTCACGACGCCGCCCGTGTACAGCGCCAGCGCTGCCGTCAGGCTGCGCGTGTCACGGCGCAGGTCGTCGATCGCTCGCTCACGCGAGCGCTGGAGCAGAAGCGCAACGACCACGCAGATGGTCACGATGAGCGACACACCCAGCGCGTTGCGTAAGCGTCGTTGCTTGCTGATCAAGACGGCTCCCTGGGGCCGACGCAATTTTCACGAGCTTAGCCGCCTTCGCGATACAGCGCAGGGAAGAGCTGCTTCAGCTGCACGAGCTTGGGGAGGTCGTTGATCACGATGTAGGGCTCGCCGGGGTGCTTGTGCAGATAGTCCTGGTGATAGGCCTCGGCCTCATAGAAGCCCTGCAAGGGCGCGAGTCGCGTCACCAATGGCCGCGCGAAGGCATGCACGGCCTGCAGCTGCGCCATGTAGGCCTGGGCAATGCGCAGTTGCTCGTCGTTGGCATAGAAGATCGCCGAGCGGTACTGCGAGCCCCAGTCCGGCCCCTGGTGGTCGAGTTGCGTCGGGTCGTGCGCCACCGACATGAAGACCTTCAAAAGCTGCCCGTAGGAAACGTGCGCCGGGTCGTAGACCACCTTCACCGCCTCGGCATGGCCGGTGCGGCCCGTGCTGACCGTTTCGTAGTGGGCATCCTTCGCGTCGCCACCCGCGTAGCCCGAGGTGGCCTTGACGACGCCGCGCACATGCTGGAACACCGCCTGCACACCCCAGAAGCAGCCGCCGGCGAAGACGGCCGGCTGCACCGCGCGGGCCGCTGTCCTTCGCAGCCGTGCCATCGCAGGCGCCCAACCCGAGCAGGGGTGCAAGGCCAATGACGAGCGAGGCGCGGCGGGTCAGCATCTGCGTTTGACGGCCTTCGCGCGGCAAGGTTCGTTCGCCGCCCGGCGGCACCTTTTTTGGCCTACGATGAAACGGCATTGCAGGAGCCCAGCCCATGGATGCTGCCGAGGATACGCGGCGCTTCTACCGCCACCGCCTGCCGGTGCGGCTGATGCACTGGATCAACGTCGTGTGCCTGACCATCTTGCTGATGAGCGGGCTGAACATCTTCAATGCGCACCCCGCGCTGTACTGGGGCGAGGATTCGATCGGCTCGCGGCCCTGGCTGGTGATCACTGCCGTGCCTTCAGGCTCGGGGCAGGTCGGCGTGACGCAGATCGCGGGGCACCAGTTCGTCACCGACGGCGTGCTCGGCGTGTCGCGCTCCAGCGTGAGCGGCGCGATGATGCTGCGCGCCTTCCCGTCGTGGGCCACGATCCCCGGTGCGCGGTGGCTGTCGATGGCGCGCCACTGGCACCTCTTCTTCGCCTGGGTCTTCGTCGTCAACGGCCTGGCCTATGTGCTCTACACGCTGGCGAGCGGCCACCTGCGCCGCGACCTGGTGCCCACGCGGGTCGAATTGCGCGGCATCGGCCGCTCGCTGAAAGACCATCTGCTGTTTCGCCACCCCGAGGGCGAGGCGGCGCGGCGCTACAACGTGCTGCAGAACCTCACCTACCTGGCGGTGATCTTCGTGCTGCTGCCGCTGGTGGTGCTCGCCGGCATGGCCATGTCGCCGATGCTCGACACGGCACTCACCGGCTGGGTCGAGTGGCTGGGCGGGCGGCAGTCCGCGCGCACGCTGCACTTCCTGGCCGCCATCGCCTTGGTGCTGTTCGTGCTCGTGCATGTCTTCGAGGTGATCGTCAGCGGTGCCTGGAACCATCTGCGCTCGATGATCACCGGCTACTTCAC
>VBDL01000652.1 GCA_005884255.1 Betaproteobacteria bacterium
CTCGGGCGCCGACAGCTACATGACCGACTTCGAGGACAGCAACTCGCCGCTGTGGTCGAACCAGATCCAGGGCCAGATCAACCTCGGCAAGGCCATCCGACGCACGCTCAAGCTCGAGCAAAGCGGCAAGACCTACCAGCTCAACGACAAGATCGCGACGCTGCAGGTGCGCCCGCGTGGCTGGCACCTCGACGAGAAGCATGTGCTGATCGACGGCCAACGCGTCTCCGGCGGCATCTTCGACTTCGCGCTGTTCTTCTTCCACAACGCGAAGGAGCAGATCGCGCGCGGCGACGGCCCCTTCTTCTACCTGCCGAAGATGGAAAGCCATCTCGAGGCGCGGCTGTGGAACGACATCTTCGTGATGGCGCAGCAGGAGATCGGCCTGCCGCAAGGCACGATCAAGGCCACGGTGCTGATCGAGACCATCCTCGCCGCGTTCGAGATGGACGAGATCCTCTACGAGCTGCGCGAGCACAGCGCGGGCCTCAACGCGGGCCGCTGGGACTACATCTTCAGCTGCATCAAGAAGTTCAAGGTCGACCGCGACTTCTGCCTCGCCGACCGCGCGAAGGTCACGATGACGGCGCCCTTCATGCGTTCGTATGCGCTGCTGTTGCTGAAGACCTGCCACCAGCGTGGCGCCCCGGCCATGGGTGGCATGTCCGCACTGATCCCGATCAAGAACGACCCGGAGAAGAACGCGGTCGCGATGGCCGGCATCGTCGCCGACAAGCAGCGCGACGCGACCGACGGCTACGACGGCGGCTGGGTCGCGCACCCGGGCCTGGTCGAGCCGGCGATGAAGGAATTCCTCGCGGTGCTCGGCGACAAGCCGAACCAGTGGGGCAAGCAGCGCGACGACGTCAATGTCAGTGCCGCGGACCTCCTGGACTTCCAGCCCGAGCAGCCGATCACCGAAGCCGGCCTGCGCATGAACATCAACGTCGGCATCCACTACCTGGGCGCCTGGTTGGCCGGCAACGGCTGCGTGCCCATCCACAACCTGATGGAAGACGCCGCCACCGCCGAGATCAGCCGCTCGCAGGTGTGGCAGTGGATCCGCTCGCCGAAGGGCGTGCTCGACGACGGCCGCAAGGTGACCGCCGAGCTGGTGAGGGCGTTGATTCCCGAGGAGCTGGCGAAGATCAAGGCCGGCGGCTTCGAAGGCAAGTTCGACCGCGCCGCGCAGATCTTCGAGCAGATGAGCACGCAGGAGCAGTTCGCGGAGTTCCTGACGCTGCCGCTGTACGAAGAAATCTAATGACGGTGGAGACTCGTAGGGTGGGCTTCAGCCCACCGTTGCGCCGACACGAAATCGAAGGCCAGCACCGCGGATGAAGGCTGCTCCATTGAACCGTGGTGGGCTGAAGCCCACCCTACGATTTGTCGGCCGCGACGCGATCCGCGACCTCGCCAGCCGCGTATCTTGCAAACACCGCGGCGGTCTCCTCGTCGTCGGCGAAGTCGCCGTGATCGGCGGCGCGCACGGCCGCTTTCAGATCCTCGATCTGCGAAACGCGCGACGCTAAATGCTCGCTCAAGGTCATCGCATCACTCCGTGCCGGACGATGAAGTAAATCGTAGTGCAGTGCATCACAGTGCCTTGCGAAAGGTGAGATTGATGCGCAGCGGCCCGGTCAGCGGATTTTGGGCATCAGCCAGCGGCAGCACGCCGTGGTAGCTCAGGCGCGCCGGGCCGCCCCACACGACGACGTCGCCGTGCTCGACGCGCACGCGGTGCACCTTGTCGTTGCGTTTCGTGCCACCGAACAGGAAGATCGCCGGCACGCCGAGTGACACCGAGACGATGGGCGCGCTGTAGTCGCGTTCGTCGCGGTCCTGGTGCAGTGACAGCTTCGCGCTCGGCACGTAGCGGTTGATCAGGCAGGCATCCGGCGTGAAGCTGTCGAAGCCGGCGGCCGCGGCGGCTTGCGCCGCCAGCGTCGCGAAGGCCGATGGCATTGCCGGCCACGGCTTGTTGCTCAGCGGATCGATCGCGTCATGGCGACCGACATCGTGTAGCCGCCCGGCGTGACGAGGTGGCGAAACGGTGCGGCCTGCGTGATGGCGTCCACCTCGCGCAGCAGCAGAGCAGCGCGCTCGCTCGCGAAGCCGCGCAGCAGTGCCGCGCCCGGCGCCAGCTCGATCACCCGTTCGTCGAACAAGTGAGACGTCGTCATGCCGCGTCGTGAAAGATGATGCCCAGCGTGAAGCGCTCGCCCGCGCGCAGCTTGCTCACGCCGTGGCGCATGTTCACGCGATACACGCCGCGCGTGCCGGCGACCGGCCGCTGGTGCACCGCAAACACCGCCGCATCGCCTTGCCGCAGGTCGAGCACCTGAGGGCGCGTCTGCATGCGCGGGCGTTGCTCGGTGAGCACGAACTCGCCGCCTTGGAAGTCGACGCCGGGGCGCGACAGCAGGATCGCCACCTGCAGCGGGAACACGTGCTCGCCGTACAGGTCCTGGTGCAGGCAGTTGTAGTCGCCCTCGCCATAGCGCAGCAGTAGCGGTGTCGGCCGCGTCTGGCCGGCTTCATGGCAGCGCGCGAGGAACTCGGCGTGCTCTTCGGGATAGCGCGTCGCGATGCCCATCGCCGCGTTCCAGCGGTTGGCGATCTCCGCAAGGCGCGGGTACAGCGCCGCGCGCAGCTCGGCGATCGGCTCGGGCAGCGGATAGGTGAAGTACTGGTACTCGCCGCGCCCGAAGCCATGACGCGCCATCACGACGCGGCTGCGGAAGCGCTCGCCGTCGGCATACAGCGATGCGATCTCGCGGCACTGTGACGATAACAGCAGCCCACGCACGATGGCGCAGCCTTCGGCGTCGAGCGCGCTGTCGATGCGCTCATCGAGCCGGGACTCCATCACCGCACTCACAGCGCCTCCTCGCGCTCGAGCAATGCGCGCTTGCGCTCCACACCCCAGCGATAGCCGGACAGCGCGCCATCCTGCCGCACGACGCGGTGGCACGGAATGGCCACCGCGATCGCATTGGCCGCGCAGGCCTGCGCCACCGCGCGCACCGACTGCGGCGCGCCGAGCCGCTGCGCGATGTCGCTGTAGCTCGCGGTGGCGCCCGCGGGGATCTGCTGCAAGGCCTGCCACACGCGCTGCTGGAAGGCAGTGCCGCGGACGTCCAGCGGCAGGTCCAGCCCCGTGCGCGGCGCCTCGACGAAGCCGACGACGGTGGCCACGACACGCTCGAACTCCGCATCGCCGCCGATCAGCTGCGCGCGCGGAAAGCGCTGCTGCAGCTCGGCGAGCAGCGCCGCGGGATCGTCGCCGATCGTGATCGCGCAAATGCCCTTGTCGGTGGCCGCCACGAGGATGGCGCCGAGCGAGCACTCGCCGATGGCGAAGCGGATCGCCGCGTCCTCGCCGCCGGCGCGGTACTGCGTCGGCGTCATGCCCAGCAGCTGCGACGACGCGGCATAGAAGCGGCCGCTGGAGTTGAAGCCGGCGCCGTAGATCGCATCGGTCACGCTCGGGCTGCCCTGCAACTCGTCGCGCATGCGGCGTGCGCGCTGCGCATCGGCATAGGCCTTGGGCGTGAGGCCGGTCACCGCCTTGAACAGGCGGTGGAAGTGGTAGCGGCTCAAGCCCACGGTTTGCGCAAGCGCGTCGAGGCTCGGCGTCTCGTCCGCCTGCTCGATCAGGCGGCAGGCCTCGGCGATGCGTGCCGCGTGTTGCTGCGCCAGCGGCGGCTCGTCGGGCCGGCAGCGCTTGCACGGGCGAAAGCCCGCGGCGCGCGCGTCGGCCGTTGTCTCATGAAAGCGCACGTTCTCGCGCAGCGCGGTGCGCGCGCCGCAGGAAGGGCGGCAGTACACACCGGTGCTGCGCACCGAGTAGTAGAAGTCCTCATCGCAGGCGCTGTCGCGGCGCAGCACCGCCGCCCAGCGCTCGTCGTCGGTCCGCATGTTCGTCATCATCGCTCTGGCTCCACATCATCGTGATCGATGGGGCCATGGTGCGCCGGTGGCGCCACGCGCGCACTTCGCGCCTTGCTTTCGAATTCGCGATGACAAACGCAAGCGGCGCCCCGCAGGGCGCCGCCTTAGCGTGATGACAATCGATATGTGTGTGTATCAGCGCGACACCGAGCCTTCGGCCGACGCGCCGCCGCTCATCGAGGCGCCGGAGCGATCCGCGCTGGCGCCGGCCTGCGCCGAGCCGCTGCCGCCGGCTTGGACGCCGCGCTTGGGCGCCTCGGCCGAGCTGCCGCTGCGCGATGCGGCGATGCTGCCCGCTGCGCCCGCATCACCGCCCGCCTTGGCCGACGGCGCCGCGTCGCGCAGCCCTTGCAGCTTCTGGCCCGTCGTGGCGGCGCCTTGCTGCGCACCGGTTTGCGCGCTGTCCTTGGCCGCGGTGGTCTTGTCCTTCGCGGCCTCGGCCTGCGCCTGCGCCGCACCCTGAGCCTGGCCGGCGGTGTTGGCCGCCTTGTCCTTGGCCGCATCGGCGGCCTTCTTGTCGCGCTGCAACTGCGCCTGCGCATCGGCGCCGCCGTTGACGGCGCCATTGAGCGTGCCGTTCACGCCGCCGAGGCCGCCGCCCAAACCACCGCCCAGCCCACCGGCCAGGCCGCCACCGCCGCCGATCAGGCCGGATAACGCACGCTGCTTGTCATGTTCGACTCCTTGCTTCGAGAGTGTTGGCCGCAGCCGATCTGCGATCCATATCCCGAAGAAAGAGGCGGGCGGCGCGCTTCTTCCACGGCGATAGGCAACGGTTTGTAAGCGCGCGGGTCAACGTTGCGCCAGGGGCAGGCGCTCGGGGTCGTTGCGCAGCGCTTCGCCGACCAGGCCGAAGCCGTAGATCGGATCGCGGCCAGGCGTGCCGAGATCGATCGCGGCTTGCGCCAGCGCGGCGACCGCACGTGCGGCCTGCGTGGTGTCGGGCGCGCTCAGTCGCGTTGCCAGTTCGGCCGCGACCAGCGGCGCCGCAAACGAGGTG
>VBDL01000653.1 GCA_005884255.1 Betaproteobacteria bacterium
GCCGCCTGGCGCCAGATGCCGAACCCGGGCACGCGCTGGGGCCTGCAGAGAAGGTCCGACGGCCGCCTCATCGGCAGCTGCGGCCTCTTCAAGTGGAACCGTGGCTGGAAGAGCTGCATCGTCGGCTACGAGCTCGCCCGCTCAGCCTGGGGCGGCGGCTTCATGGGCGAAGCGCTGGCGGCCGCGCTGGCCTGGGGCTTCGAGCACATGGCGCTGAACCGCGTGGAGGCGCAGGTGCACCCCGAGAACACCGCCTCCATCCGCGTGCTGCGCACACTGGGTTTCATGCAGGAAGGCCGTCTGCGCGAGGCTGGCTTCTGGCTTGGGGACCACCACGATTTGCTGCAACTCGCGCTGCTGCGGCGAGAGTACCGGCCCGCGCCGGTGTGAGGTCCTCTGGGGCGGCTGGGACGGAAAGTCGCTCAAGCGCGGCCCACGTGCTCGCGCGCGAACTGCGCGAGGTCCTGGTTCACATAGTCCAGCTTGTCGGGATGCAGCGCCTTCAGCACTTCGCCCGCGAAGGTCTCGCTCACCGCCTGCGGCACGTCGCGGTAGTGCGCTTCGCCGTGGTAGCCGGCGGCTTACTGCCGCAGGAACGCCAGGCTGTTGCTGGTGTGCGAGCGCTGGTTCAGCAAGCCGGCGCGCGCGAGTTGCAGCGTCGCGCCGCAGATGCCGCCGATGATGAGCCCGGCATCGGCCGCCATGCGCGCCGTGGGCGTCAGCACGGGGCTCTCTTCCGTCTGCCACAGCGGCGAGCCGATGAACACCAGCGCGTCGGCATGCGCCGGCTCGAAGTCTTCCACGGCACCATCGACGCGGGCCGACAGCCCGCCCATCGAGCGCACGGCGTGGCCGCCGGGCGACAGCCAGCGCACATGGTCGCCGAGGTCGGCGCGCGCGCTGGCAGCGAGCTGCGCGCCTTCCCAGTCGGCGAATTGATCAATCAGCACGATCGCGAGTCGGGCCATGACGTGTCCTCCTTGCGCGGATGCTAGCCCGATCTCCCTCAAATGGAGGATGACCGCGCAGGCGGCATGCCCGAGCATCGCCGCCACTGTCATCACGTCAAGGCACGGCAGAATGCGACGAGGTCAACCACCGAAGTCGCATCATGTCCACGCCCGCCCCACTGCCCCGCGTCGTCATCGTCGGCTGTGGATTCGGCGGCATCGAAGCAGCGCGCACGCTCGCCGGCACGCCGGTCGACATCACGCTGATCGACCGCACCAACCACCACCTGTTCCAGCCGCTGCTGTACCAGGTGGCCACCGCGGGGCTCACGTCGCCGTCGATCTCGGGGCCGATCCGGCACATCCTGCGGCGGCAGATCCGCAACGGGCAGCTCACGGTGCTGCTCGGCCAGGTGGTGGGCATCGACGCCGGCGCGCGCTGCATCGCGCTGGCCGACGGCGAGCGCGTGCCCTACGACCATCTGATCGTCGCCAGCGGCGCCACGCACAGCTATTTCGGCCACGACGAGTGGGCCGCGCATGCGCCGGGGCTGAAGACGCTGGCCGATGCGCTGCACATCCGTCAGCGGCTGCTGTACGCCTTCGAGCTCGCGGAGCGCGAGGCGCAGGATGCCGCCGCGCGCGAATCGTGGCTCACCTTCGCAGTGGTCGGCGCCGGCCCCACCGGCGTGGAGATGGCCGGCACGCTGGCCGAGATCGCGCATCACACGCTGCACGAGGAATACCGGCGCATCGATTCGCGCCGCGCGCGCGTCGTGCTGCTCGAAGGGGCGCCGCGCGTGCTCGGCGCGTTTCCGGAGACGCTGTCGCAGCGCGCCCGCGAGCAGCTCGATGCGCTTGGCGTGGAGGTGCGTACCGGCGCGCAAGTCACGCACATCGATGACCAGGGCGTGCGCTTCCGGCGCGGCAAGGACGAACCCGAGGAGACGCTGCGCGCGCGCACGGTGATCTGGGCCGCGGGCGTGGCCGCGTCGCCGCTGGGCCGCGAGCTGCAGCGCGCCACCGACTGCGCGCTGGACCGCGCGGGCCGCGTCGTCGTCGAGCCCGACCTGACCGTGGCCGGCCACCCGGAGATCCACGTCGTCGGCGACCTCGCCGCAGCGAAGAGCCATGCGCCCGGCCGCGAGCCCACGCCGGTGCCCGGCGTGAGCCCCGGCGCCAAGCAGATGGGCCGCCACGCCGCGGCAAACATCCGCCGGCGCCTGCGCAGCCAGGCGACGCGGCCGTTCCACTACGTCGACTATGGCTCGCTCGCCACCATCGGGCGCCGCTCGGCGGTGGCGACGGTGCAGGTGCCGCTGCTCGGCCAGCTGCGCTTCAGCGGCCTGTTCGCGTGGCTGTTCTGGCTGTTCGTGCACGTGTACTTCCTCATCGGTTTTCGCAACCGCTTGATCGTGCTGGCCGATTGGGCCTGGGCCTACTTCACCTTCGAGCGCCACGCACGCGTGGTGCCCGAGCCGCTGGCCACCATGCCGCATGCCCGCCAGGAACACACTTGGGCCGAACCGGTCGAACCGGAGCACGCATCGAAGCGCGCCTGAAGGACAGCGCCATGGTCTTCCGCCCCGTGCAGCTCGACCCGCCGTTCGGCGGCCGCTTGTGGCTGAGCTCGATGCCCGGGCGCTTCGAATCGTGGCGTGAGTTCGTCGCCGAGGCGCACCGCCGCGAGCTGGCACTCGTCGTGTGCCTGGCGCCGCGCGAAGAGATCGCCGAGCTGTCGCCGCCCTACTACCGCGCCATCGCGCAAGGCAAGCTGCCGTTTCGCTGGCTCAACCTGCCGATGCAGAACTTCGGGCTGCCCGCCGATGGCGAGGCCTTTCGCGGCGGCATCGAGCAGGTGGGGGCGTCACTCCAGCGCGGCGATGCGGTGCTGATGCATTGCGCCGCCGGCCTCGGGCGCACCGGCACCGCGGCGGCCTGCCTGCTCAAGCACCTGGGCCTGCCGACGAGCCAGGCGCTGCAGCGTATCCGCGACGCCGGCTCCAATCCACAAAGCGCGGAGCAATCCGGCTTGATCGACTGGTTCTAGCTCGTCAGGCGAGCGACACGCTCTCGACCAGATCGGCGCGGCCGAGATGTGCATCGAGTTCGGGATCACGCCGCGCTGCTCTTCGCGCGGTGCGTTCTTCCAGCCGCCGGCGCGCCGGCTCTGCTCGTCACGCGCCACGACGTCCTGCGCGAACTTCGACTCGATCCGCTGCGGCGAACCGCTGCCGCGTTGCAGCCACAACTCCCCTTTGGCGATGTACAGGGCGCGCATGCGCTCCTCCCGCAGCGTAGGCGCCGCGATCTTATCCGTAGCGCCGCACCAGCCATGGCCCGTCGCTACACTGGCCGCAAGCTACGCGGAGGATTGCATGGTCACGCTGCAAGCGCTGCTCGGCACCGAGCTGCCCCTGATCCAAGCCCCGATGGCCGGCGTGCAAGGCAGCGCGCTGGCCATCGCCGTCTCCAACGCCGGCGGGCTCGGCTCGCTGCCCTGCGCGATGCTGAGTCTCGAGGCCTTGCGCAACGAGCTGGTCGCGCTGAGGGCGGGGACCCGCAGGCCGTACAACGTCAACTTCTTCTGCCACACGCACCCGCTGCCGGACGCCGCACGCGACGCGGCCTGGCGTGACGCACTGGCGCCGTACTATCGCGAGTTCGGCCTCGATGCGAGCAACCTGCCCACCGGTGCAGCACGCGTGCCCTTCGGCCGCGAGTCGGCCGAACTGCTGAGCGAATTCAAGCCGGCGGTGGTGAGCTTTCATTTCGGCTTGCCGTCCGACGAGCTGCTGGCGCACGTGCGCTCGTGGGGCGCGAAGGTCCTCTCCTCCGCCACCACGGTGGATGAGGCGCTGTGGCTGCAGGCGCGCAGCGTCGACGCGATCATCGCGCAAGGCCTGGAGGCCGGCGGCCACCGCGGCCACTTCCTGCGCGACGACCTGACCGCGCAGATGGGCACCTTCGCGCTGCTGCCGCAGATCGTGCGCGCGGTGAGCGTGCCCGTCATCGCCGCCGGCGGCATTGCCGATGCGCGCGGCGTGGCCGCGGCGCAGACGCTCGGCGCGGCCGGCGTGCAGGTCGGCACCGCCTACATGCTGTGCACCGAGTCCACGACGAGCGGTCTGCATCGTGCGGCGTTGCAAAGCGAGACCGCGCGCCATACCGCGTTGACCAACCTGTTCACCGGACGCCCGGCGCGCGGCATCGTCAACCGGGCGATGCGCGAGCTCGGGCCGCTCAGTGCGGTCGCACCCGCCTTTCCTCTGGCGGCCAACGCGATGGCGCCGCTGCGCGCGGCGGCCGAGGCGCGCGGCAGCGGCGACTTCTCACCGCTGTGGTCAGGGCAGAACGCTGACGGCTGCAAGGCGGTGCCAGCGGCGCAGCTCACGCGCGAACTCATGGCCGGCTGGGCGCGGCGCTAGCGGCCGCGCGCAGGGCCGCTCCCAAGCAAGGCCGTACCCTCGCGGAGGGTGGGCGCGGTACCCCGCGACCGGGTGCAGTCATCTGCCCTTCGCCGCCATGCGCAGCCGCGCCTCGCGGCCGCGCGCCTTCCACTGCTGCACCTGCTGCTTGCGCTCGACCGCATTGAGCGTGTCGCGCCGCGCCTCACGCTGCAGCTTGTGGAAGTTGCGCAGCCGCTCCGGCGCGACACCGGCGCGCACGGCACAGCCGGGCTCATCGGCGTGGCGGCAGTCGCGGAAGCGGCAATGCAGCGCCAGCGACGCGATATCGTCGAACGCACCCACCAGCGCCGCCTCGTCGGTGTCCAGCCGCAAGGTGCGCAGGCCCGGCGTATCGATGATGCAGGCGCCTTCGGGCGTGCGATGCAGCGAGCGCACGGTCGTCGTGTGGCGGCCGCGCTCGTCGCCGCTGCGCACGCCTGCGGTGAGCTGCGCGTCGCTCGCAGTGAGCGTGTTGGTCAGCGTGCTCTTGCCGGCACCGCTGGAGCCGAGCAGCACCAGCGTCTGGCCGGCGATCAACCACGGCGCCAGCGCATCGCGCGCGGCCGGCAAGCCGAGACGCCGCATCGGCGCACGCGTCGGCCTTGGTCAGCACGACGACCGCACTCACGCCGGCCAGCCGCGCGAGCGCCAGATAACGTTCGAGCCGGCGTAGGTTGAAGTCCTGGTCCAGGCCCATCACGAGCAGCGCGGTGTCGACGTTGCTCACCAGCACCTGGCGCTGGCCGTAGGTGTTGCGCCGCGACAGTTGCGTCAGCGGCGTCACGCGCACGCCGGCCCACAACTCGTGCTGCGCATTTCGCCATGCGAGCACCCAGTCGCCGACGGCCAATGCCTCGCCGTCGGCCTGCAACGCATGCACGAGCAGCGGCAAGGCGCGGGCAGATTGCTCGCGCCGGCCATCGTGCAGGCGCAGCGCGTCGCGCTGGATCTCGGTCACGCGCATCAGCGTGCCGTCGGTCGGGTTCAGTTGAAGAAGTTGATGAATCAATGGCTGCGTCAGCCCAATGCCGCGCAGCAGGGCAATATCGATGTCGATCATTCGAGTCCGAAAGCGAGAGTCGCTCGTGCGCACGCACGAGCACACGCCACGCGATTGCGTGGCGACGACAAGAGTGGAGGTCGTGGCGCGCCGGACTCGACGCTGAAGAAAGCCTTAGGCGGCGGGCGCGAGCGAGGCGGCCAACGACGAGAGGGCAAGATCCGTGATGCTTCGCATGGCAGCCTCCTCGCGTGGGTGGATGAAGAGCGCGTAATGTCGTGCGGTTCGAGGCGCGCGTCAAGCCTGCCCTGAGGTATCGAAGGGAGCGTTAGCATGCGGGCCCATGATCAAACTGCTGCTGTGGCTCTTCGGCGGCCTGAAGTTCCTCAAGCTCGGCAAGTTGCTGACCACCGGCGGCACGATGCTGCTGTCGGTCGTCGCCTACGCCTTCATCTATGGCTGGCGCTACGCGGCGGGCTTCGTCGCGCTGCTCTTCCTGCACGAGATGGGCCACTACGTCGCTGCGCGCCAACGTGGCCTGCCCGTCGGCGCGCCGACCTTCATCCCCTTCGTCGGCGCCTGGG
>VBDL01000654.1 GCA_005884255.1 Betaproteobacteria bacterium
TGGGGTTCACCGCGATCGTCGACGCGCAGGACCACGTGCAAGGCATCTTCACCGACGGTGACCTGCGCCGCCTGATCGAAAAGGGCGGTGACCTGCGCGGTCTGCGCGCGCACGAGGTGATGCACCCGGGGCCGAAGCTCGTGCGCGCCGATGCGCTGGCGGTGGACGCGGCCGATGTGATGGAGCTGCACCGCATCACCAGCGTGCTGGTGGTCGATGCGCAGGGGCTGCTGGTGGGCGCGCTGAACTCCAACGACCTGATGCGCGCGAAGGTCATCTGATGTCCGCGTTGAGCTTTCCGCCCGAGCTGCTGCTCAAGGCGCAGGGCCGCGGCTTCGGCATGAAGGCGGCGATCTTCGATGTCGATGGCGTGCTCACCGACGGGCGCCTGTTCATCGACGACGCCGGCGAGCGGATCAAGGCCTTTCACGTGCTCGATGGCCACGGCCTGAAGCTGCTGGCGCAGGCCGGCATCGCGCCGCTGATCGTCAGCGGCCGCGACAGCGCGGCGCTGCGCCGGCGCGTCGCCGACCTGGGCCTCGCGCACGCCAGCTACGGCGCGCGCGACAAGCTGGCGGCGGCGCAGGCCTTGCTCGACGCGCTGCAGCTCGATTGGGCCGACGTGGCGGTGATCGGCGACGACTGGCCCGACCTGCCGCTGATGGCGCGCGCGGGCTTCGCTTGTGCGCCGCCCAACGGCCATGCCGAGGCGCGCGCGGCCGCGCACTGGGTCACCACCGCGCGGGGCGGCGAAGGCGCGGCGCGCGAGTTCTGCGACCTGCTGCTGATGGCCGCCGGCCGCTACGCGGCGCTGCTGCACGGCCATCTGACCACGCTCGATGGAAGTACCCGCTGAGGATCCGCTCGGCGACCTGCGGCTCGCGCCGCTCGCGCCCTCGCTCAGGCCAGGCATGGGCAAGGCGCCGTGGCGGCTGCGCGACTGGGTCTCGGCCTACCTGCCGGTGCTGCTGATGGCCGCGCTCGCGCTGTCGACCTGGTGGCTGGTGAAGAACACGCCGCTGCGCGGCCCGGAGTCCGCCACTGCGGCGCCGCGCCATGAGCCGGACTACACGATGCAGCGCTTCTCGCTGCAGCGCTTCGCGCCCGATGGGAGCCTGCGCCTGAACATCGAGGGGGACGTGATGCGCCATTATCCAGACACCGACACGGTGGAGATCGACGGCGTGCGCCTGCACGGCTACGCCGCCGACGGCCGCGTCACCGAAGCGAGCGCGCGGCGCGCCCTCAGCAATGCCGATGGCAGTGAGGTGCAGTTGCTCGGCGGCGCAAGGGTCATCAGCAGCGGCCGCGACGGTGGCGATCCGATCCAGTTCGACGGCGAATTCCTGCATGCCTTTCTGAACAGCGAGCGGCTGCGCTCGCACCTGCCGGTGAACGTCACGCGCGGCGGCAGCCAGATCCACGCCGAAGGCTTCGATTACGACAATGTCACGCGCGTCGTGCACTACAAGGGCCGCGTGCAGGCGAGCTTCATCGTCTCGAAAGGCCGGCAGCGGTGAGCGGCGGACTCGTCTTCATCACCGGCGCGTCCAGCGGCATCGGGCAGGCGTTGGCCCTGCGCTATCACCGCGCCGGCTGGCGGCTGGCACTGGTCGCGCGCCGCGGGGCCGAGCTGCAAGCGTGGGCGCAGGCGCAGGGCTTGGGCGCCGAGCGCTGCTTGGTGTATGCCGCCGATGTGCGTGACATCGACGCCATCACCGCGGCCGGCCGCGCCTGCATCGCGCAGCAGGGGCTGCCCGACGTGGTGATCGCCAACGCCGGCATCAGCATCGGCATCGACAGCGCGGAGTTCGACGACCTCGACGTGATGCGCGCCACCTACGAGACCAACACCCTCGGCATGGCGGCGACCTTCCAGCCCTTCATCGCGCCGATGCGCGCGCGCCGCGCCGGCGCGCTGGTCGGCGTTGCCAGTGTGGCCGGCATCCGTGGGCTGCCGGGGCATGGCGCCTACTGCTCCAGCAAGGCCGCGGTCATCAGCTATTGCGAGACGCTGCGCGGCGAGCTGCGCAGCGATGGCGTCAAGGTCGTCACCTTGCTTCCCGGCTACATCGACACGCCGTTGACACAGGGCAATCGCTACGCGATGCCGTTTCTGTTGAGCGCCGAGCAGTTCGCGCAACGCGCGCAGCACGCAATCGCGGCCGGTGCCGGCTACCGTGTCATCCCGTGGCAAATGGGCATCGTTGCCAAGCTGATGCGCCTGCTGCCGAACGCGCTGTTCGACCGTGTGCTGGCCGGGCGGCCGCGCAAGCGCCGGCGCGGCCAATAAAAAAAAGGCGGCCGGCCTGTCGGCCGCCGCCTTCTTCTTCAGTGCGTTCCGGGTCGGGGCTTCAGTAGCCGCCGCGGCCACCGCCGCCACCACCGTAGCCGCCACGGCCACCGCCGCCGCCACCACCGTAGCCGCCACGGCCACCGCCGCCGCCACCACCGTAGCCGCCACCACCGCCGCCGCCGCCGTAGCCACCGCCACCACCGCTGGCGGACGGGCTTCGTTGACGACGATCGCGCGGCCCTCGAGGGCCTGACCGTTCATGCCGTTGATGGCAGCTTGCGCTTCGGCGTCCGAGCCCATCTCGACGAAGCCGAAGCCCTTCGAGCGGCCGGTGTCACGGTCCATCATGACCTTGGCGGACGTGACGGTGCCGAACTGGCCAAACGCTTGTTGCAGAGAGTCGTCGCGCACGCTGTAGGCGAGGTTGCCGACATAAAGCTTGTTTCCCATGGGGAAGCCCTTCTTTCAATGACTCAAGTACCCTGTGGAGCTTCAACCCATCGAGAACAGCTTCAAGAAGGCGCGGCGTCCAGACACGGAATTCCCATTATGAGGACTCCGCAAGCTCTTTACAAAGGCCGGTCCCTAAGTTGTTGCTTTTTCAACTTCGGGATGGCACCAATGCCCAAACGGCCCGGCTTGGTGCCACCGCTATGATCCCGGCCGCCATGTTCGAGCCTCGACCCACCCCATCGTCGCCGCGCACGCCGTTGCGCTCGCTGAACGAGGTGCTGGGCAGCATCGAAGCGGTGCGCAACGGTCGCGCGCTGTACGTGCTGCTCGCCACCTTTTCCGTAGACCGCGTTGGCGCGCGACAACGCGCTGTGGGGCGCGCTGCAGGGCGGCGCCGCGCTGACGGCTGCCTTCTACGGCAGCAATGCGGCGGGCCTGTTGATCATGGACCAGACGCGTGGACAGCCGCTGCGCGAAGTCGGCCAGGCGCTGCGGGACGCGCTGGCAACCGCGCACCGCCTGCTGGTGGTGGCCTTGCTCGTGCTGCTGACGCTGGCGGTGCTGGTTGCTGCGTTGCTGCTGCCATTGGCCGCGTCGCGCCTGCCGCTGGTCGGGCCTTGGATCTTCGCGCTCACGGTGCCGGTCGGCGTGGTGCTGCTCGGCGCGGCCACGTTGGGTGTCGTCGCCGTGGTCGCGCCCCTGGCGGCGCCGGCCATCTGGGCCGGCTGCGGCGTGCTCGACTGTCTGCGGTTTCTGCGCGAGCAGCTGCGCGCGCGCCTGCTGCATGCGGCGCTGCTGATGAGCGCCGTAAGCCTGCTGACCGCGGCGGTGGCGGGTCTGGTCGGCTTCGTGGTCGTCAGCGGCGGGCGCGCCGGGCTCTTCGGCTACGGGTTGCGCAGTCTCGGGGCAGCCGGTGCGCCGGTCGCCGCGAGCGCGCATGGCATGGCCGCGCTGATCGGCGGCGGCGTGGTGTTCGCGCTGGCGCTGCTGCTGCCGGGGCTCGTTTACTTGCGCGGCGCCTGCGCGGTGTATCTGGCGCTCAGCGAAGAGGCTGTCGGCGAGGAATGAGCATCCGCATCGCCAGCCTGGTGCCCAGCCTCACCGAGCTGGTCGTCGCACTGGGCCTGCGCGAGCAGCTGGTCGCGCGCACCGGCTTCTGCATCCACCCGATCGAGCAGCTGCGCGAGGTGCCCAAGGTCGGCGGCACGAAGGACGTGAACCTCGCAAAGCTGCGCCGCTTGCGGCCTACCCACGTGCTGCTCAACGTCGACGAGAACCGGCGCGAAACCTTCGACGCGCTGCGTGACTTCGTGCCCGAGCTGATCGTCACGCATCCCTGCGCGCCGCAGGACAACCTCGCGCTGCTGCAGCAACTGCTCGATGCCTTTCGAACAGGAACTGGCGCTGACGCAGCCCGCGGGCCGGCCGGCGCAAGCGGTGCTCTACCTCATCTGGCGCGAGCCGTGGATGACGGTGGCGCGCGACACCTACATCTCGCGCATGCTCGCGCGCGTGAACTGGCTCACGGTACCGCAGACGCACGGCGGCGCGACCGGCGCGGCGCGCTACCCGACGATCACGGGCGATGAGCCATGGCTGCGCCAAGTGCAGCGGGTGCTGCTATCCAGCGAGCCGTACCGCTTCGACACCTCGCACATCGCGCAAGCGCAGGCGCTGTGCCCGCGGGCTCAGGTGCAGCTCGTCGACGGCGAGCTGCTGAGCTGGTATGGCCCGCGCGCCGCGCAGGGTTTGCGCGAGCTGCGGCGCCTGGCGGCGGAATGACGCAGGCCGTTACGATCGCGCGATGGATCTGCTCAAGCCGTTGATCACCTTGCTGGCCATCGTCAACCCGATCGGCGTGGTGCCCTTCTTCATCCACTTCACGCAGAGTCTGAGCCCCGAGCAGCGACGGCACACGATCCGCGTCAGCTGCTTCACTGCCTTCCTCGTCATCGCACTGAGCGCGCTGGCCGGCCTGAAGATCATCGAGTTCTTCGGCATCTCGCTGCCAGGAAGACGTGAGCGAGGGCCGCGACAAGGTCGATGCCGGCGCCAGCATCGCGGTGGTGCCGCTGACCATTCCGCTGCTCACCGGCCCCGCGACGATCTCGACCATGGTCATCTACGCCGAGCGCACGCGCCACTGGTGGCAGCTGGCGGTGCTGGTGGGTTACGGCGTGGTCGTCGCGCTGGCCACGTTCGCGGTGTTCAGCGCCTCGGGGCGCATCGCCCGCGCGCTCGGCCAGACCGGCATTACCATCATGACGCGGCTGATGGGCCTGATCCTCGCCGCGCTGGCGGTAGAGCTGCTCGCCGACGGCCTCACCAAACTCTTCCCGGCCCTCGGCCATGGCTGAGTCACACCCCACATACGACTACATCATCGTCGGCGCCGGCACCGCCGGCTGCTTGCTCGCCAATCGGCTGAGTGCCGATGCGGGGAAGCGCGTGCTGCTGATCGAGGCCGGCGGCAACGACGATTACCTGTGGATCCACGTGCCGGTGGGTTACCTCTACTGCATCGGCAATGCGCGCACCGACTGGCTGTTCAGTACCGACCCGGACCCCGGGCTGAACGGCCGCTCGCTGCGCTATCCGCGCGGCAAGGTGCTCGGCGGCTGCTCCAGCATCAACGGCATGATCTACATGCGCGGCCAGTCGCGCGACTACGACCAGTGGGCGCAGCTCGCTGGTGACGATGCGTGGCGTTGGGAGCACTGCGTGCCGTACTTCCTGCGCCACGAGGACCACTGGCGCGGCGCCGACGAGATGCATGCCGCGCCCGGTTTCGACGCCAGCGGGGCGCGGCCCGGCGGCGAATGGCGCGTCGAGAAGCAGCGCCTGTCGTGGGAGATCCTCGATGCGTTCGCGCAGGCGGCGCAGCAGGCCGGCATTCCGGCCACGGAAGACTTCAACCGCGGCAACAACGAGGGTGTCGGCTATTTCGAGGTCAACCAGCGCGCCGGCATCCGCTGGAATGCGACCAAGGCCTTTCTGCGCCCGGCGGAGCAGCGGCCCAACCTGCAGGTGTGGACCGGTGCGCATGTCTCGCGTGTGCTGCTCGAGCGCGATGACGACGGTGCGCTGCGCGCCGTGGGCGTCGAGGCGCAGCCGCAAGGCGGTGGTGCGCCGCTCGTGGCACGCGCCGCGTGCGAAGTGCTGCTCGCCGGCGGCGCCATCGGCACGCCGCAGCTGCTGCAGCTGTCGGGCATCGGGCCGGCCGCCCTGCTGCAGGCGCACGGCATTGCGGTGCAGCATGCGCTGCCCGGCGTCGGCGAGAACCTGCAGGACCATCTTCAGGTGCGCGCGGTGTTCGGTGTGGATGGCGTGCGCACGCTCAACACGATGGCCAACTCGTGGTGGGGCAAGGCCGGCATCGGGCTGC
>VBDL01000636.1 GCA_005884255.1 Betaproteobacteria bacterium
CACTACAGCAGCGACTATGTCTTCGATGGCAGTGGGCACGAGCCTCGCGACGAGGGCGCGCCAACCGGCCCGCTGTCCGTCTACGGGCGCAGCAAGCTCGACGGCGAGGAGCGCATCCGCGCGAGCGGCTGCCGGCACCTGATCTTTCGCACGAGCTGGGTCTATGCCGCGCGCGGCGGCAACTTCGCGCGCACGATGTTGCGGCTGGCCGGCGAGCGCGACAGCCTGCGCGTGATCGACGACCAGATCGGCGCTCCCACCGGCGCTGATCTGCTGGCCGACATCACGGCCCATGCGCTGCGTTCGGCGCGGCGCGATCAGGCACTGGCGGGCACGTATCACGCCGTAGCGGCCGGCGAGACGAGCTGGCACCGCTACGCCTGCCTCGTGATCGACTGGGCGCGCGAGCAAGGCTTGCCGCTGAAGGTCGCGCCCGGCGCCGTCGAAGCGATTCCGACCAGCGCCTACCCCACCCCCGCGCAGCGGCCGCTGAACTCGCGGCTGTCTACACGGAAGCTGCGCGAAGCCTTCGATCTCACGCTGCCGCCCTGGCAGCACGGCGTGCAACGCATGCTGACCGAAGCCTTCCGCTGAATCGAACGAAAGCCCCTCATGTCACGCAAAGGCATCATCCTGGCCGGCGGCTCCGGTACGCGACTGCACCCGGCCACGTTGGCCATCAGCAAGCAATTGCTGCCGGTGTACGACAAGCCGATGGTCTACTACCCGCTGGCGACGCTGATGCTCGCGGGAATCCGCGACATCCTGCTCATCAGCACACCGCAAGACACGCCGCGCTTCGAGGCGTTGCTCGGCGACGGCGCGCAATGGGGCCTGAACCTCAGCTACTGCGTGCAGCCCAGCCCCGACGGGCTGGCGCAGGCCTTCATCCTCGGCAAGCGCTTCGTCGATGGTCAGTCCAGCGCACTCGTGCTGGGTGACAACATCTTCTACGGCCACGACTTCCAGACGCTGCTGAAGAACGCCGCCGCACGCGACCATGGCGCGACGGTGTTCGCCTATCACGTGAACGATCCCGAGCGCTACGGCGTGGTGGCCTTCGATGGCGATCAACGGGCGTTGAGCATCGAGGAAAAGCCCAAGACACCGAAGAGCAACTACGCGGTCACGGGCCTGTACTTCTACGACGCGCAGGTGTGCGACATCGCGTCGGCGATCAAGCCGAGCGCGCGCGGCGAGCTCGAGATCACCGACGTCAATGCGACTTACTTGCGCCAGAGCCAGCTCAACGTCGAGATCATGGGGCGCGGCTATGCGTGGCTCGACACCGGCACCCACGACAGCCTGCTCGAGGCGGGTCAGTTCATCGCCACGCTCGAAAAACGCCAGGGCCTGAAGGTGGCGTGCCCGGAGGAAATCGCCTTTCGCAGCGGCTGGATCGATGGGGCCCAGCTCGAGGCACTGGCTCAGCCGATGCTGAAGAACGGCTACGGTCACTACCTGACCAAGCTGCTGCGCGAGAAGGTCTACTGATGAAGCTGATCCCGACCGAGATTCGCGATGTGGTGATCATCGAACCCGCCGTGTTCGCGGACGATCGCGGCTGGTTCATGGAAAGCTTCAACGAGACGCGCTTCCATGCGGCGTTGAAGGAACTCGGCCTTCCTGCGCCGCGGGCCTTCGTGCAGGACAACCACTCCTCCTCGAAAGCGGGTGTGCTGCGCGGGCTGCACTACCAGCTGCCGCCTCATGCGCAGGGCAAGCTGGTGCGTGTGACGCGCGCTTCGGCCGCTGGGTCGGTGCCGAGTTGAGCGCCGACAACCGTCGGCAACTGTGGATTCCCGAAGGCTTCGCACACGGCTTCGTGGCGCTCGAAGAGGATACCGAGTTCCTCTATAAGACGACCGACGTCTATGCCCGTGAATGCGAGCGTGCGATCGTGTGGAACGATTCCGCTTTGGGGATTCGGTGGCCGAAAGTTGCAGGACGCGAGCCGCTGCTGGCGCCCAAGGATGCCGCCGCCCTTCCGCTGGCCGAAGTCGAAGTCTTCTAGACCCACTGCATGAACAAGCTACGGATTCAACCTGTCATCATGGCCGGCGGCAGCGGCACCCGCCTCTGGCCGTTGTCGCGCGCCAAGTTCCCCAAGCAATTCCTGGTGCTCACCGACGGCAATCGCAGCTTGTTCCAAGAGGCCGTTCGGCGACTGAGCGATCTGGCGGCAGACGATCTCGATGTCGCCGCGCCGCTGATCGTCGGCAATGAGGAGCATCGCTTCCTCGCGCTGGACCAGCTGCGCGAACTGGCCTGCGAACCCGCGGCGATGCTGCTGGAGCCGATGGGTCGCAATACCGCGCCGGCACTCACGCTGGCCGCGCTGCAGGCATCGGCCGGCGACGGCGATCCGGTGCTGGTCGTCACGCCGGCCGACCAGACCGTGACGGATGCAGACGCTTTCACGCAAGCTCTTCGCAATGCCGCGCGCGTTGCCGCAAGCGGCAGCGTCGTCATCCTCGGCATTCCGCCTGATCGGCCGGAGACCGGCTACGGCTACATCCGCAGTGAGCACGATGCCGATGCAGCGCGCGTGCTGCAGTTCGTGGAAAAGCCCGACCTCGCCACGGCCGAGCGCTACCTGGCCGAGGGCGGCTACCAGTGGAACAGCGGTCTCTTCGTGCTCAAGGCCTCGGTGTGGCTGAAGGCGCTGGAGCAATTTCGA
>VBDL01000637.1 GCA_005884255.1 Betaproteobacteria bacterium
GCGCCAGCGCATGCGGATCCATCGTCTGCGGATCGAAGCCGCGGGCAATGCGCAACGGCGCGGCGCCGGCGCCGAGGCTTGCGGCGAGAGCAAGGATGCCGAGCAGTCGCTTGATCATCAAATAATCTCGAAGTAGCGCTTCATTTCCCAATCGGTCACCGCATCCTGCCACTGCCGCCATTCCCACTCGCGCGTGGCGGCGAAGTGGTCGACGAAGGTGTCGCCGAGCCAGTCACGGGCGATGGATGAAGCGCGGAAGATGCGCGTCGTCTCGATCAGCGAGCGCGGTGCGCGCGGGATGTTCTCGGCACCGACGTTGGTGCCGGTGATCGGCGGCGCGGTGAGCTTC
>VBDL01000638.1 GCA_005884255.1 Betaproteobacteria bacterium
GAACAGCGGCGCGAATTCCATCAGGCAGGCCACCTGGCCGGCGAGATAGCTCTCGAACAGCTTGCTCATCGAGCGCTTGTCCTTGGCGTCGTAGAACAGGTTGCGCTTGCCGTCGGACAGGCTCTGGTGGATGTGCCCGCTGCAACCCGGGTACTGCGCGCTCCACTTGGCCATGAAGCTCGGCATGATGCCGAAGCGCTTGCCGATCTCCTTCGCGCCGGTCTTGAAGAGGATCGCGCGATCGGCCGCCTCCAGCGCTTCGCTGAACGTGATGGCCGCCTCGTAGACGCCGGGGCCGGTCTCGGTGTGCAGGCCTTCGATGGGCACGCCGAAGGCCGCCATCTCGTCCATCAGCGCGTTGAAGAACAGTCTGTTGTCGGCCATGCGCAGCAGCGAGTAGCCGAACATGCCGGGGGTCAGGTTGGTCGGGCCCACGCCCTTCTTCTCGGCCCAGCTGTGCGGCGTCTCGAGGAAGTTGAACCACTCGAATTCCAGCCCGCACATCGCCTGCAGGCCGAGCTTCTGGGCACGCTTGAGCACGCGCTTCAAGGTCTGCCGCGGGCAGACCGGGTAGGGGCCGCCGTCGGCGGTGATGAAGTCGCCGAGGAAGAAGGGCACGCCACCGTCCCACGGCACATGGCGCGCGGTGTCGAGGTCGATGCGCGCGAGCGCGTCGGGGAAGCCGTGCTGCCAGCCGGTGACCTGCGTGTTGTCGTAGCACTGGTCGCCGGAGTCCCAGCCGAACACCACGTCGCAGAAGCCGAAGCCTCCGTCGGCGGCGCCGAAGAACTTGTCGCGGTGCAGGTACTTGCCGCGCAGGATGCCGTCGATGTCGCTGCACGCGACCTTGACCTTCGGCGTGTCGGAGGCACGCACCGCGGCGACTGCCGGGTGTTCCTGGTTCTTCGTCGCCATCGAACGAGTCCTCCTCAGAGTGCGGGCGTGCCGCTCGTGATGCCCATGTCGCGCAGCGCATGCGCCACCGCATTCACGGCCTGCGCCATCTCGTTGCGGCCGATGGCGCCGATGCAGCCGACGCGGAAAGTCTCCACTTGCGTGAGCTTGCCGGGATAGAGGATGAACCCCTGGACCTTGCACGCGGCGTAGAAGCGCTTGAAGTCATAGGCCGGGTCGGCCGGCGCGTGGAAGGTGACGATGATCGGCGCCTGCAGTGTGGGCTTCAGAAACGGCTTGAACCCCAGCTCACCCATGCCGTCGATCAGCGCGGCACAGTTGTCGCGGTAGCGCGCCAGCCGCGCCGGCTGGCCGCCTTCCTCGACGAACTGCGTGATGGCTTCCGCGAGCGCCACCAGCACATGCGTCGGCGGCGTGAAGCGCCATTGCCC
>VBDL01000003.1 GCA_005884255.1 Betaproteobacteria bacterium
GATAGCGGTGCAGCCAGCCACTGTAGTTGCCGGCACCATTGGTGTAGACGGCGTCGGGGCACAGGCGCGACAGCGTCTTCACCACCTCGGCCATGTCCAGCGGCGACACCGGTTGCGGCACGAGGTTGGCTTCGTAGTCGGCGCGTGCCGCAGCGGTCCATGCGGTCCACGCCAGGCTCGTCGGCGCTGCGAGCGTTTCCAGCGCCTTGGCCGCGCAGCCCATCGACGACTGCAGCAGCAGGTCGGCCGCATACACGCGGCCCAGCTCCTCGGGGCCGGCGTGGATGTGAACGAGCTTCTGCTTCGGCCGCGGCGCCTGAAGCAGCGTGTAGCCGCCGGTCGTCATCTCGCCCAGGCGCGCGCCGAGCGCGATCACCAGGTCGGCCTCTTGAATGCGGGCGGCGAGCTTCGGATTGATGCCGATGCCCACGTCGCCGGCGTAGTTCGCGTGGCGGTTGTCGAACAGGTCCTGAAAGCGGAACGCACAGCCGACCGGCAGATTCCAGTTCTCGGCAAAGCGCTGCAGCGCCGCGCAAGCCTCGCCCGTCCAGCCGCCGCCGCCGGCGATCACGAAGGGCCGCTGCGCTTCGACCAGCAGCGCACGCAGGTCGCGCAGCGCGCCCGGCGCGGGCCAGGCCTGCGCGGCCTCGGCGCGCGGCAGCACCGGTGCACCTGTGGGTTGCGTCAGCATGTCTTCCGGCAGCACCAGCACCACCGGGCCCGGGCGGCCTTGCAGTGCCGTGTGGAAGGCGCGCGAGATGTACTCGGGCAGGCGGTGCGGGTCGTGCACCTCGGCCACCCACTTCGCAAAGCCCAGCGTGCCGGGACCGAACATCTGCCGGTAGTCGACCTCCTGGAAGGCCTCGCGATCGCGCTGGTCGCTTGCCACCTGGCCGATGAAAAGAATCATCGGCGTCGAATCCTGGAAGGCGGTGTGCAGGCCGATGCTCGCGTTGGTGGCACCGGGGCCGCGCGTCACGAAGCAGATGCCGGGGCGGCCCGTGAGCTTGCCTTGCGCCTCGGCCATGAAGGACGCGCCGCCCTCCTGCCGGCAGGCGATGAAGCGGATCTTGTCGCGATGCTCGTGGAAGCCGTCGAGCACCGCGAGATAGCTCTCGCCGGGCACGCCGAAGACGGTATCGATACCTTGCGCGATCAGCGCCTCGACCAGGGCATGGCCGGCCAGGCGGGCCGGCTGCCCATTCGTTGTCTCGTTCATCCCGCGACTGTAGCCGGAGCGCGCAGCGACCTCGCCGCCACGCCGATGCCCACCAGCGCTGCGGAGGCCACGCCGAACACCAGCGCGCCGGCCGCGCCATAGAACACACCGGGGGCATTGCCGGCGTCGAGCATCGCGCCGAACACCGGGGCCGCCAGCGCGAAGCCGAGATCCAGGCCCGAATACACGGCGCCATAGACGCGGCCGGTGGCACCCGGCGGCGCTGCGCGCCTGATCAGCATGTCGCGCGACGGCCCGGCCAGCCCGGTGCCGAAGCCGGCGAGCGCGGCCACGGCCAAGGCCGCGATGCCCGGCAGCACCTGCAGCCCGACCAATGCGAGCGCGACGCCGGAGCCGAGCAGGCACGCGGCGATGATGCGCTCCAGCCGCGGCACGCGCGCCACCAGGAAGCCGCCGATCACCATGCCTGCCGCGCCGCACAGCATGTAGCCGGTGACCACCAGCGCCGTCAACGACAGCGGCAGGCCGTACAGCGTCTGCAAGGCCGGCGATGCGAAGCTCTGCACAGCGCTCAACGCCGCCGTGGTCCAGAAGAAGAACGAGAAGCACAGCCACACCGATGGCAGCTTCAGGAACGCCAGCGGATGCTCGGCCGCTGCCGCCTTCGCGGCTCCGGCACGCTCGTGGGCCCAGCTGCCCTTGGCGTCATCGATCGCGTCGCGCTGCAGGACCAGCAGCACCAGCACGGCAAGCACATAGACCGCCGCGGCGACATAGGCCAGGCGCCAGGATCCGGTCGCCGTGGTGATGCCGGCGAGAAACACCGGAGCCGCCGCCCAGCCGAGGTTGCCGGTGATGCCGTGCACCGAGAAGGCATGGCCGAGCCGCGATGGCGACACACGCTTGTTGAGGATCGTGAAATCGACGGGATGGAACGGGGAATTGCCGAGCCCGGCCAGCGCGGCGGCCAGCATCAGCCCGTGATAGCCGGTGGCCGTGGCCGCCGACAGCGCCGCCAGCGCAAAGCAGGCGAGCGCCGCGAACAGCACCGGCCGCGCGCCGGTGCGGTCGACGAGAAAGCCGGCCAGCGCCTGGCCGATGCCGGAGATGACGAAGAAGGTGGTCACCAGCAGGCCGAGCTCGGAATAGCTCAGCCCGAACTCGCGGATGAACCACGGAAACAGCGGCGGCAGCAGCATGTGGAAGAAGTGCGAGCTGCCATGGGCCAGGCCGATCAGCGAGATGGTGCGCGCGTCCTCGCGCAGCGCAGCGGTTTGCGTTGAACTCATGCCATCTATCGTAGGCATCGGCTGCCAAAGAAGCGAGCGCTGTCGCGGGTCGGACCGATCACGCCGCACCTCTATGCCCCGAGCGCCGAGCGGCCGCTGCGCGCGAAGTTCGTGCGCCTGAGCGTCGACACCGAGGTCATGCCGCACCGCCATCCGTGGGGCCAGCTCGCGTTTTCCAAGGTCGGCGTCGTCCGCCTCACCACGACCCAAGGCACGTATCTGGCGCCGCCGTCGCGCGCGGTGTGGATTCCGCCGGGCGTCGAGCATGCGGTCACGGTGCTGGAGGACGCCGACCTTCGCACGCTGTACGTGCATGCGCCGCGCGGCCGCATGCTGCCGCTGCCGGCAGCCGAGCAGGCCGGCTGGCGCGATTGCCGCGTGCTCGAGGTCTCCGACCTGCTGCGCGCGCTGGTGCTGGAGATGAACACGCAACCCGACGGCGACGCGCTGGAACCGGCGCAGCGCCAGCGCGAGAAGCTGCTCAGCGCACTCGTGCTCGACGAGCTGCGCCGCGCGCGGCCGATCCCGATGGGCGTGGACCTGCCGGCCGACAAGCGCCTGCGCGCGCTGTGCCAGGCGGTGCTCGATGACCCGGCTCGCCACGCGACGCTGGCCGAATGGGCGCGCGACAGCGGCGCCAGCCCGCGCACGGTGGCGCGGCTGTTCCGCCAGGAACTCGGTACGAGCTTCGGCCAGTGGCGCCAGCGCGTGCTGCTGGCCAAGGCCCTGGCGCTGGCCGCAGGGCGCCAGCCGATGAACCGCATCGCGGAGGAGCTGGACTATGCGAGCGCCAGTGCATTCAGCGCGATGGTGCGCCGCTCGGTAGGACAAGCGCCGAGCCGTTTCTTCGTGTCAAACACGTAAGCAAACCAGTCTCCGGCGACCGCCTGTCCTGCAGGCGCTACCGTCAGGCCACACTCACCCCACAGGGGGAAGGCCGTGCAAACAGGCCCTGCCTACACTGGCCCGGCGTCCAGTGGCGCGAAGGGATACCCATGATTCTCAAGTCGCTGTTCGGGGAGCTCGGCACGATCGGCGGCGCGCCGCCGGCGGGCCCGAACGATCTGGCACCGGAGTTCGCCGCCACCGCGCTTCTCGAAAGCACCGCCGCCGAGGTCAATGACCGCGGCCAGATCGTCGACCGGCATCTGCGCGACCTTTTCGTCACCGGCTCGCCCGCCACGGCGATGCGCGACCACTTCGCCGCCGCGCGGGCCGACCTGGAAACCGCGGGCCGCATGATCACCTTGATCGACCCAGCGCGGCTGTGGGCCTCGGCCGTGATCAAGGCCCTGTCTGACGCCAGCGGCCAGCCGATCGAGCGGCTGCAACTGCGGGAGCAGGCCACGCTGCGCTCGCTGGCGATGATCGAGCGCACGACCGTCGTGCGCCGCCTGGACGACATGCTCAAGGTCTACCACGCCGACGTGCGCGCCAGCGGCCGCGAGAACGCCGAGATCTCGACGGCGCTGATGGAGCGCAGCCACATGACGGTGGTGATCGTCGGCCCGATGGCGCCGGCCAGCGTCGACGCGCTGCTCACGATGCTGCAGTCGGCCGTGCGGCAACCCACGTGGCGCTGCCCGGCCCTGGTGTTCATGCTGCCGCCCGGCGCGGCCTGGCTGGCGGGCAAGATTTCCGGCCTCGCGTGGCCGCCCGGCCTGCAGGTGCCGGTGCTCAGCGAATCGATGACCAGCGCCTCCAGCGTGTGGAATTCGCTGCTCGGCATGTGGGGCGAGGTGCGCAACCTGCGCCCGTGGGACGCGGCCGCCGAACCCGAACCCGGTGTGCCGGCGCCCATCGCCGCGGCGACGCCGGTGCCCGCCGCGGGCCCGGCGCCGCTCATCGACCCCAAGCTGGTGTCGCGCACGCTGACGCAGGTGCTCGCCATCGACGGACTGCTCGGCTGCGCACTGATCGATTCCGACAGCGGCCAGGTGCTGGCGCGCGAAATGCGCGAGGACCAGCCGCTGGACATCGCCGCCGCGGCGCACGACTGCGCACCGCTGCTGCGCGCGCACCGCGAGGCGGCGCGCCGCATGGGCTTACCGGATGCGGTAGACGAGGTCGTCGTCAGCGGCCGCACGCACCAGCAGATCGTTCGTGCACTGCACCACCACCCCGCGCTGTTCGTGCTGGCGCTGCTCGATCGCCAGCGCGCCAACCAGGCGCTCGCCCGCTTCAAGCTCGCCGATGCGGTGAAGAACCTGGTCTGACCAGGGGCCCATCGGGCGTTGCCAGCCGGTGTGCGGCTCTGGCGCTAACATGATGTATGTGTCTGTTGCGGCCCGTGGTCCACGGGCCAAGTTCCCGATGAGCGCCGTACTTTTCGACTACACCCGCCAGGATGCCAGCGGCGCGAGCTGCGTCGCGCATGCGTGGGCCAAGGTGCCCGAGCCGCTGACCCCCGACCAGCGCCGCGACCGCAAGGCGCGCGCCGCCGCGCTGCTGAAGGAAAAGCAAGCCGTCCTCGTCGCGCACTACTACGTCGATGGCGACCTGCAGGACCTGGCGCTCGAAACCGGCGGCTGCGTGGCAGACTCGCTGGAGATGGCGCGCTTCGGCCGCGATCATGCGGCCAAGACGCTGGTCGTCGCCGGCGTGCGCTTCATGGGCGAGACGGCGAAGATCCTGAGCCCCGAGAAGCGCGTGCTGATGCCGGACCTCGACGCGACCTGCTCGCTCGACCTCGGCTGCCCGCCCGACGAGTTCGCGCGATTCTGCGACGCACACCCGGACCGCAAGGTCGTCGTCTACGCCAACACCAGCGCCGCGGTGAAGGCCCGTGCCGACTGGATGGTCACGAGCTCCTGCGCGCTGGCCATCGTCAAGCATCTGAAGGACCAGGGCGAGAAGATCCTCTGGGCGCCCGACAAGCACCTCGGCCGCTACGTGCAGCAGCAGACCGGCGCCGACATGTTGATGTGGGACGGCGCCTGCATCGTGCACGACGAGTTCAAGGGCATCGAACTCGACCTGCTGCGCAAGGAACATCCGAACGCGATGATCCTGGTGCACCCGGAGTCACCCGACAGCGTGGTCGAGCAGGCCGACGTGGTCGGCTCCACGTCGCAGCTGCTGAAGGCGGTGATCGACGGCAAGGCGCAGGAATACATCGTCGCTACCGACAACGGCATCCTGCACCGCATGCGCCAGCTGGCGCCGGGCAAGACACTGATCGAGGCACCGACCGCCGGCACCAGCGCCACCTGCAAGAGCTGCGCGCATTGCCCGTGGATGGCGATGAACGCGCTGCAAGGCGTGGTCGACTGCCTCGAGCGCAGCACGGGCGAGATCAGCGTTCCCGAGCCGACGCGCGGCCAGGCGCTCGGCTGCATCGAGCGTATGCTGGACTTCGTGACGACCCATCCTTCCAGCACGGCGACGCCGACGCGCGGCTTCGTCTCCAACATCGGGGCAGCGTGATGGAGTTCGAGAACAACGAGAGCCTGGAGCAGGCTCGCGAGCGCAACATCCGTGACGCGCTGATGGAAGACATCGGCCAAGGTGACTGGACCGGTCGCCTGATTCCCGCTGGCCGCCGCGTGAAGGCACGCGTGCGCGTGCGCGAGGCTGCGGTGCTGTGCGGCCGCCAGTGGTTCACCGGCTGCGTGCGCGCCATCGACGACAGCGCCAGCGTCGACTGGCAGGTCGCCGAAGGGGCCGAAGTGCAGCCCGATCGCGACGTGTGCTTCATCGATGCCGATGCGCGTGCGCTGCTGTCAGCCGAGCGACCGGCGCTGAACTTCCTGCAGCTGCTGTCCGGCGTGGCGACGCACGTGCGCCAGCATGTGAAGGCCATCGAAGGTGCGTCGCCCAATCCGCACGGCTGCGCCATCCTCGACACGCGCAAGACGCTGCCGGGGCTGCGCCAGGCGCAGAAATACGCGGTGCGCGTGGGCGGCGGGAAGAACCAGCGGCTCGCGCTGTGGGATGGCATTCTCATCAAGGAGAACCACATCGCGGCGGCCGGCGGAGTGAAGCCGGCGCTGGCCAATGCCTTCGCGCTGAAGGCCGGCGTCGACATCCAGATCGAGGTGGAAACGCTGGCGCAGCTGCAGGAAGCGCTGGAGGCCGGCGCGCGCAGCGTGCTGCTCGACAACTTCACGCTCGACACCATGCGCCGCGCGGTGGAGTTCAACCAGGGCCGCGCGCTGCTGGAGGTCTCGGGCGGCGTGACGCTGCCGCAGCTGCGCGAGATCGCCGCCACCGGCGTCGACCGCATCTCGATCGGCAAGCTGACCAAGGACGTAATGGCCACCGATTATTCGATGCGTGTTCTCGAGGCAGCGTGAAATAAAGACGTTGTCGCGCCTTGGCTCGCGCCGGATACTTCGTCTTACAGACTGAGGTGAGAGGCGCACATGAAAGACGACCCCATCGATTCGATCCACAACCACCACGAGCGGGCCGTCTTCGCACTGATCACCGAGGCCGCGCCGCGCTACCCGCACCTGGGTGGCAGCCGCGAGCTGCTCGCCGACGTGGCCTGCGTGGCGCTGAACCGGCTGCCGCCGCGCTACATCCGCCACGAGGTCGACTTCTCCTTCTATCTCTCCGACAAGGAGCGCAACGAGACCGAGAAGGCCCTGGCCGAAGCAGTCAAATTTGCCTTCGAGTTCGTGCAAGCCCGCGTGGCGATGCGCGCTCGAGGCTAGACACTGTCAGGCCGGCGGCGCGCGGTACGCGTCAGCACGGTCGGGAAGCTCACCGGCAGCGTCTCCGGGAAGTCGCGGCTGTAGTGCAGGCCACGGCTCTCGTGGCGGCGCAGCGCCGAGCGCACGATGAGCTTGGCGCAACCCACCAGATTGCGCAGCTCCAGCAGGTCACGCGTGACGCGGAAGTTCGCGTAGTAGTCGTCGATCTCGTCCTGCAGCAGCTTGATGCGATGCAGTGCGCGCTCCAGCCGCTTCGTGGTGCGCACGATGCCGACGTAATTCCACATCACCAGGCGCAGCTCGTCCCAGTTGTGCGAGATGACGACCTGCTCGTCGGCATCCTCGACCTGGCTCTCGTCCCACGCCGGCAGTTCGGCCGGCAACGCGCCATCGACGCGGGCAATTTCCTTGGCGCAGGTGCGGCCCAGCACCACGCATTCGAGCAGCGAGTTGCTGGCCAAACGGTTCGCGCCGTGCAGGCCGGTGTAGCTGGTCTCGCCCACCGCATACAGGCCCGGCAGGTCGCTGCGGCCGAGCAGGTCACTGACCACACCGCCGCAGGTGTAGTGCGCTGCCGGCACCACCGGGATCGGCTGCCTCGCGATGTCGATGCCGAGCTTGAGGCAGCGCGCGTGGATGGTCGGGAAGTGCTCCTTGAGGAAGGCCTCGCCGAGGTGCGTGGCATCGAGGTGCACGAAATCCAGGCCGTGCTTTTTCATCTCGAAGTCGATCGCCCGGGCCACGATGTCGCGGGGTGCGAGCTCCGCACGCTCGTCGTGCGCCGGCATGAAGCGTGTGCCATCGGGCAACTTCAGCAACCCGCCCTCACCGCGCATTGCTTCCGTGATGAGGAAACTGCGCTCTTGCGGGTGGTACAGGCAGGTCGGGTGGAACTGGATGAACTCCATGTTCGCCACACGGCAGCCGGCGCGCCAGGCCATCGCGATGCCATCCCCGGTGGCCGTGTCGGGGTTGGTCGTGTAGCGATAGACCTTGCCGGCGCCACCGGTGGCCAGCACCACGGCGCTGGCGGCCAGCGTCTCGACGCGCTGGCCGTCGATGTCCAGCGCATAGACGCCGTAGCAGCGCGGCGTCTCGTTGCGCCGGAGGTGGCGCGAGGTCACGAGGTCGACCGCCATCCAGCGCTCGCGCATCGTGATGTTGGGATGCGCCCTCGCCTGTGCGAGCAGCGCCTCGTGGATGGCCTTGCCGGTGGCATCGGCCGCGTGCGCGATACGCCGCACCGCATGGCCGCCTTCGCGCGTCAGGTGCAGGCCCAGCGGCCCTTCGGGGTCGGGCGAGAACGGCACGCCGCGCTCGACCAGCCATTCGACGGCGCGCGCGCTGTGCTCGGCGATGAAGCGCGCGGTGTTCTCGTCGACCAGGCCGGCTCCGGCATCCTGCGTGTCTCGCACGTGCGATTCGACGCTGTCGTCGCTGCCCAGCACGCCGACGATGCCGCCCTGCGCCCACGCGGTGGCCGCTTCGTCGAGATTGCGCTTGGCCAGCACGATCACCGGCCGCTCCTCGGCCAGGTGCAGCGCCACCGTCAGGCCGGCCAGCCCGGCTCCGATGATGACGACGGGCAAGCCGGACGGCGCGGCGCGTTTTGCGGGCATGGGGTAGGCAATGGTGGCGGTGAGGCGATTCTAAGGAGCCACGGCACGGCCAAGCCCTCTTCATGGGGATAGCCTCAGCCTGGCGTGGAAGCATGCGCACCAACGAAGCTCCTCGACGGTCTACACTGCGTTCAGAGTTCGCCGCCATGCCCAAGCCGATTCACGAGATGTCTTCCTGGAACGCGACGGCCCAGCCGCCGCGCGAGCCCGACGAGGACTATTGGCCTGCCACGCGCCAGATCCCCGGCGCTGCCACGCAATTCGTGCGCGACAAGGAGGACTACCTCGAAAACCTGTCGCGCGACATCGGCCGCAAGGTCGGGCCCGACCAGTACGAGCTGTTCGTCTCCTGCGATCCCGCCGAGGCCATGCAGCTGCAGGTGGAGCACCTGCACCCGGAATTCATTGCGGTGCACGACATCGGTACCACCTCATCGCGCCGCCTGCTCGCCGGCCTCGCCGCGGCCAGCGGGCGCGCGACGCAGAAGCTGGTGATTCGCCGCCAGGGCTATGGCATGGCGCTGGCGTCGCTGGATTTCGTCGAGCTGCCCACGACCCAGGGCCCGCCGCTGCGCCTGTACACCACCGAGGTCGATGCCGACACACATCAGCGCCATGCGCTCGCCCACATCCTGCTGGGCCACAGCCGGCTCGGCGTGGTGATGGTCGGCGACCTGCCCGCACATGCGCTGGCCGCCGCGATGCAGCCACTGCGCGACGCGATGCAGAAGGGCCCATGGCCCGGGCGCAACCTGTTGATGCTGCCGTTGTCGCTGTCGGGGGCGCTGACCGGCCAGGTCGCGCAGCTCGGCAGTGCGATCGGCGTCACCGTTCGCACCACGCCGCCGGTGACGCGCCCCGCGGAGGCCTGGGCCTTCATCGCCGGCACCTGGGCGCGGCTGCGCGAGCAGCTAGGAAGTCTGGGCACCACCTTGCCGGAAATCGCCAGCGCTCAGGCCGCGGCTGCAGCACAGCCGCAGTCGACCACGGCCTTCGCACAAAGCGCCCCGGCGCCGCTGGAGATGCGGGCGATGCCCGCGGTGCCGCAGCGCAGCACGCCCGCTGCCACGCAGCCGATGGGCGCACGCGAGGCGCTGCTGCTGCGCTATACGCGGCGCTGCCTGGAGATCAAGGGCATGCAAAGCGTGTGCGTGTTCGATGTGGCCGCGCAGAAGCCGCTCGCCCACGCCGGCGCACGACCGGGGCCGGCGTCACTCGCGTCGCAGGGCGCGGCGCTGCAGGCCGCGATGTCCGCTGCCGGTGGCGTGCTCGGCCTGAGCAGCGGCACGGTGGATGCAGCGATGACGCTCGACACCCACCACCTGCTGCTGCGCGCGGTGCCCGGGCACGCGGGGCTGCTGCTGCATGCGGTGCTCGACAAGGCCACGTCGAACCTGACGCTGGCGCGGCTGCAGCTCGGCCGCCTCGATGCCGTGCTCGAGGAACCCTCGCCTTAGTGCACGGTCCGCTCGAACACGAACTGCCCGCCGGCCTCGACATTCACCGGGATCACGTCCTTCGGCCCGAAGCGCCCCTCGAGGATCAGCTTGGCCACCGGGTTCTCGATGCGCTGCTGGATCGCGCGCTTCAACGGCCGCGCGCCGAACACCGGATCGAAGCCGACCTTGGCCAGCTCGGAGAACGCTGCCGGTGACACATCGAGCTTCATCTCCATCTTCTCCAGGCGTGCTTCCAGGGCCTTGAGCTGGATCTTCGCGATCGACTCGATCTGCTTCGCGTCGAGCGCGTGGAAGACCACCGTCTCGTCGATGCGGTTGAGGAACTCCGGGCGGAAGTGCTGCTTGACCTCGGTCCACACTGTTTCGCGAATCATCTCCGGGTCCTGCCCCACCATCTGCATGATGTGGTGCGATCCGAGGTTGCTGGTCATCACGATGACCGTGTTCTTGAAGTCCACGGTGCGGCCCTGGCCATCAGTCAATCGGCCATCGTCGAGCACCTGCAGCAGCACGTTGAAGACATCGTGGTGCGCCTTCTCCACCTCGTCGAGCAGCAGCACGCTGTACGGCTTGCGGCGCACGGCCTCGGTGAGATAGCCGCCCTCTTCATAGCCCACGTAGCCCGGCGGCGCGCCGATCAGGCGGCTCACCGAGTGCTTCTCCATGAACTCGCTCATGTCGATGCGCACCATGTGCTCTTCGCTGTCGAAGAGGAAGGCGGCCAGCGCCTTGCACAGTTCCGTCTTGCCCACGCCCGTGGGGCCGAGGAAGAGGAAGGAGCCGTAGGGCCGATTCGGGTCGGAGAGGCCCGCGCGCGAGCGGCGGATCGCATCGCTCACCGCGGTGATGGCCTCGTCCTGGCCGACCACGCGCTCGTGCAGTTTGGCTTCCATCTGCAGCAGCTTGTCGCGCTCGCCCTGCATCAGCTTGCTCACCGGGATGCCGGTGGCGCGTGACACCACCTCGGCGATCTCTTCGGCGCCGACCATCGTGCGCAGCAGTTGCGGGCGGCCGGCCTTGTCCTTGCCGGCTTCCTTGGCCTGCGCTTCCTTCAGCTTCTTCTCGAGCTCCGGCAGCTTGCCGTACTGCAGCTCGGCCACCTTGTCGAAGTTGCCCTTGCGCTTGAGCTCCTCGATCTGGAAGCGGATCTTGTCGATCTCTTCTTTCAGGTGCGCGGAGCCTTGCGCGGTGGCCTTCTCGACCTTCCAGATGTCTTCGAGGTCGGCGTACTCGCGCTGCAGCTTGGCGATTTCGTCCTCGAGCAGCGACAGGCGCCGCTGCGAGGCCTCGTCCTTCTCCTTCTTCACCGCCTCGCGCTCGATCTTGAGCTGGATCAGGCGGCGATCGAGCTTGTCCATCGCCTCGGGCTTGGAGTCGATCTCGATCTTGATCTTGGCCGCGGCCTCGTCGATGAGGTCGATCGCCTTGTCGGGCAGGAAGCGGTCGGTGATGTAGCGGTGTGAGAGTTCCGCCGCGGCAACGATCGCCGGGTCGGTGATCTCCACGCCGTGGTGCACCTCGTACTTTTCCTGCAGGCCGCGCAGGATGGCGATGGTGGCCTCGACGCTCGGCTCGTCGACCAGCACCTTCTGGAAGCGGCGCTCCAGTGCCGCGTCCTTCTCGACGTATTTGCGGTATTCGTCGAGCGTGGTGGCGCCGATGCAATGCAGCTCGCCGCGCGCCAGCGCGCGCTTGAGCATGTTGCCGGCATCGATCGCGCCCTCGGCCTTGCCGGCGCCGACCATCGTGTGCAGCTCGTCGATGAAGAGGATGAGCCTTCAGCCGCTCCTCGAACTCGCCGCGGTACTTGGCGCCCGCCAGCAACCCGGCCATGTCGAGCACAAGTACGCGCTTGTCCTTCAGCGAATCGGGCACCTCGCCGTTGACGATGCGCTGCGCGAGGCCTTCGACGATGGCCGTCTTGCCGACGCCCGGCTCGCCGATCAGCACCGGGTTGTTCTTGGTGCGCCGCTGCAGCACCTGGATGGCGCGGCGGATCTCGTCGTCGCGGCCGATCACCGGGTCGAGCTTGCCCAGGCGCGCGCGCTCGGTGAGGTCGAGCGTGTATTTCTTCAGCGCCTCGCGCTGGCCTTCCGATTCGGCCGAGTCGACCTTTGCGCCACCGCGCACCGCGTCGATGGCCGCCTCCAGCGCCTTGCGCGTGAGGCCATGGCCGCGCACGATGCCGCCGATGTCGTTCTTCGCGTCGGCCAGCGCCAGAAGGAACATCTCGCTGGCGATGAACTGGTCGCCGCGCTTGGTGGCTTCCTTCTCGGCCGCCTGCAGCAGCGCGACCAGGTCGCGACCCGGCTGCGCGCCCTGCCCGCCGCCCTGCACCTGCGGCAGGCCCTTGATCGCGGTCTCCATCGCCGTGCGCAAGGCCGCGGTGTTGGCACCGGCGCGGTCGAGCAAGGCCTTCGGGCCTTCCGCTTGAGCGAGCATCGCGGCCAGCAAGTGGGCTGGTTCGATGTATGGGTTGTCGTTGTTGACGGCCAGGCTTTGCGCGTCGGCCAGCGCTTCCTGGAAACGGGTGGTGAGTTTGTCGATTCTCATGGCCAGATCCTTTGACTTGCCAACGAGATGAGGGAGGCTCAGGGCGATTTCAAGCGCAGCCGGGCAGCGATGTCCTGCGCCAAATCAAGCTTGCGCACCTTGCCCAGCGCCGTCTTTGGCAGCGAATCGACGATCACGATGTGCTGCGGCTGCTTGTAGCGGGCGAGCCGCCTTTCGAAGCGGGCAGACAGCGTGCCGGGGTCGATGCTGCGCCCGGCGCGCGGCACCACCGCCAGAACCGGCACCTCGCCCCAGCGCGCGTCGGGCACGCCGACCACCGCCGCCTCTGCGATGTCCGGGTGGTCGGCCAGCAGGTTCTCGATCTCCGCCGGGTAGATGTTCTCGCCGCCGGAAACCATCATGTCCTTGCTGCGGCCGACGATCTCGATGAAGCCTTGTGCATCGACGCGGCCGAGGTCGCCGGAGTGGAACCAGCCGTCGCTGAAGTTCTCGGCGCCTGGCTCGCGGTGGTAGCCGCGCATCACGTTCGGGCCGAGGATCCA
>VBDL01000639.1 GCA_005884255.1 Betaproteobacteria bacterium
CGCCAAGCATGGCGTGATCGGCCTGACGCGCTCGCTGGCGCTCGAGCTCGCCACCAAGGGCATCACCGTCAACGCCGTCTGCCCGGGCTACACCGAGACCGACATCCTGCGCGACAGCATCGCCAACGTGATGGCCAAGACCGGGCGCAGCGAGGCCGAGGCCCGCGCATCGTTCGCCGCCGGCAACCCGCAGGGTCGCATCGTGCAGCCCGAGCAGGTGGCCGACGCGGTGCACTGGCTGTGCAGCACAGCGGCGAGCGCGATCACCGGCCAGGCACTTTCTGTCTCTGGCGGCGAAGTAATGTGAATCAAGGAGACGAGATGAACGACGACAGCGAACTGATCGCCGGCAACACCTGCACTTTGGCCGACTACCGCGCCACGCACTTCCAGTGGCGCGTGGCCGATCGCGTGGGCACCGTCACGCTGAACCGCCCCGAGCGCAAGAACCCGCTGACCTTCGCGTCCTACTCCGAGCTGCGTGACCTGTTCGCGCGGCTGAGGTACGCGAGCGACGTGAAGTCCATCGTCATCCACGGAGCCGGCGACAACTTCTGCTCCGGCGGCGACGTGCACGAGATCATCGGCCCGCTGGTGAGGATGAAGGCGCCGGAGCTGCTGATGTTCACGCGCATGACCGGCGACCTGGTGAAGACAATGCGCGCCTGCCCGCAGCCCATCGTCGCCGCCATCGACGGCGTTTGCGCCGGCGCCGGCGCCATCATCGCGATGGCCTCCGACCTGCGCCTGGGCACCGCACGCAGCAAGACCGCTTTCCTCTTCAACCGCGTGGGCCTGGCCGGCTGCGACATGGGCGCGTGCGCGATCCTGCCGCGGCTCATCGGCCACGGCCGCGCCAGCGAGCTGCTCTACACCGGCCGCTCGATGAGCGGCGACGAGGGCGAGCGCTGGGGCTTCTTCAACCGCCTGTGCACACCCGACGCCGTGGTCGCCGATGCGCAGACGCTGGCTGCCGACCTGGCGCAGGGGCCGACCTTCGCCAACGGCATCACCAAGACGATGCTGCATCAGGAATGGGCGATGACCATCGACCAGGCGATCGAGGCCGAGGCGCAGGCGCAGGCGCTGTGCATGCAGACCGAGGATTTCAACCGGGCTTACGAGGCCTTCGTGGCCAAGCAGAAACCCCGCTTCGAAGGGAATTGACCATGCAACACCTGGACTGGCCGTTCTTCGAGGAGCGCCACCGCACGCTGGCGCGCGAGCTCGACGCGTGGGCGCACGAGCACGTGAGCCAGCAGCATGGTCACGATGTCGACGCCGAGTGCAAGGCGCTGGTGCGCGCGCTCGGCGCCGGCGGCTGGCTGCAGCACGCGGTGGGCGACAAGATCGACACGCGCGCGATCTGCGTGATCCGCGAGACGCTGGCGCGCCACTCGGGGCTGGCGGACTTTGCGTTCGCGATGCAGGGCTTGGGTTCCGGCGCCATCAGCCTGGCCGGCACGGCGGCACAGCGCGAGCGCTACCTGGCGCGCGTGGCGCGCGGCGAGGCGATCAGCGCCTTTGCGCTGTCCGAGCCGGAGGCCGGCTCCGACGTCGCGGCGATGCAATGCAGCGCGCGCGTCGACGGCGACCATGCGGTGCTGAACGGCGAGAAGACGTGGATCTCCAACGGCGGAATCGCCGACTTCTACGTCGTCTTTGCCAGGACCGGCGAGGCAGAGGGCTCGCGCGGCATCAGCGCCTTCATCGTCGACGCCGGCACACCGGGCTTCGAGATCGCCGAGCGCATCGACGTGATCGCGCCGCACCCGCTCGCGCGCCTGCGCTTCACGAATTGCCGCGTGCCGCTGACACAGCGCGTGGGTGCCGGCGGCGAAGGCTTCAAGGTCGCGATGCGCACGCTCGACGTCTTCCGCACCTCGGTGGCCGCCGCGGCACTCGGCTTCGCGCGCCGCGCGCTCGACGAGGGCCTGAAGCGTGCGACGACGCGCAAGATGTTCAAGCAGACCCTGGCCGATTTCCAGCTCACCCAGGCCAAGCTCGCGACGATGGCCACCACCATCGACAGCGCGGCACTGCTCACCTACCGTGCGGCGTGGCTGCGCGATCAGGGCCGCACCGTGACGAAGGAGGCCGCGATGGCCAAGCTGGCGGCCACCGAGGGCGCGCAGCAGGTGATCGACGCGGCGGTGCAGCTGTGGGGCGGGCTCGGTGTCGTCAGCGAGCAGCCGGTGGAGCGGCTGTATCGCGAGATTCGTTCTTTGCGCATTTATGAGGGGGCTACTGAGGTGCAGCAGCTCATCATTGGGCGTGAGTTGCTGAAGGAATTCGGCGGTCAGGTCTTGTAGGGTGGGCTTCAGCCCACGCGTGCTGGTGGGCTGAAGCCCACCCTACGAAGACAACACCGGAGGTCCTATGCGCCTAGGCATCGACGGCGAAGCCCTGCGCTTGCCGCTCTCGGGCGTCGGCCAATACGCACACTCATCGTCGAGCGTCGCGTCGGCCTGCCGACCGTGCACCTCAAGGCCGACTTCCGCGCCATCAGCCGCATGGGCGACCGCGTCACGCTGTCGCTCGATGTGGACCGCGTCGGCAGCCGCTCGATCACGCTGCACCTGAGCTGCGACGGCGCCGACGGCCCGCGCATGACGATGCAGCAGGTGCTCGTCACCACCTCGCTCGACACGCACCACGCGATCGAGATTCCCGCTGACCTGCGCGATGCGATCGCGCGGCACAATCACTGAACCCACCGGAGCCACTGCCATGGCCAAAGCCTCCTTCCATTGGGATGACCCGCTGCTGCTCGACGAGCAGCT
>VBDL01000640.1 GCA_005884255.1 Betaproteobacteria bacterium
GCACCAACTTCCCTTCAGGAGAGCGTCGATGAGCATGTTGAAGAATCCTGCCGCCAAGTATCGAGCCGCCACGCCGGTGCGCCTCACGGATCGCACCTGGCCCGATGCGGCGCTGGACCGAGCGCCGCTGTGGTGCAGCGTCGATCTGCGCGATGGCAACCAGGCGCTGATCGAGCCGATGGATGCGGCGCGCAAGCTGCGCATGTTCGAGACGCTGGTGCGCGTCGGCTTCAAGGAGATCGAGGTCGGTTTCCCATCCGCATCGCAGACCGATTTCGACTTCGTGCGCCAGCTGATCGAGGACGATCTGGTGCCCGACGATGTGACGATCCAGGTGCTGACGCAGGCGCGCGAGCACCTGATCGCGCGCACCTTCGAGTCGCTGGTCGGTGCCAAGCGCGTGATCGTGCACCTGTACAACGCCACCGCGCCGGTGATGCGACGCGTGGTGCTGGGGCTCGACGTGGACGGTGTCGTCGAGCTCGCTGCCAGCCATGCGCGATTGATCAGGCAGCTCGCCGATGCGCAGCCCGGCACCGAATGGCGCTTCGAGTATTCGCCCGAGACCTTCTCCGACACCGAGCTCGACGTGGCCAAGCGCGTGGTCGACGCGGTGACGGAAGCCTGGCAGCCGACGCGCGATCGCAAATGCATCATCAACCTGCCGACGACGATCGAGCATTCGACGCCGAACGTCTTCGCCGACATGATCGAATGGATGCATCGCCACCTGGCGCGGCGCGATGCGATCGTGCTCTCGGTCCATCCGCACAACGACCGAGGCACCGGCACCGCGGCCGCCGAGCTCGCGTTGATGGCCGGCGCCGAGCGCATCGAGGGCTGCCTGTTCGGCAACGGCGAGCGCACCGGCAACGTGGACGTGGTGAACATCGCGCTGAACCTCTACACGCAGGGCGTGCCGCCGGGGCTGGATTTCTCCGACATCGACGACATCCGCCGGATCGTCGAACACTGCAACCAGCTGCCGGTGCATCCGCGCCATCCGTATGTCGGCGACCTGGTCTACACGTCGTTCTCCGGCTCGCACCAGGACGCGATCAAGAAGGCCTTCGCGCAGCGCCGCGACGGTGACCTGTGGGACGTGCCCTATCTGCCGATTGACCCGAAGGACCTCGGGCGCAGCTATGAGGCGGTGATCCGCGTCAACAGCCAGTCGGGCAAGGGCGGCATCGCGTATCTGCTGGAGAACGACTACGGCCTCGAGTTGCCGCGGCGTCTGCAGATCGAGTTCAGCCAGGCGGTGCAGGCAGTAATGGACGACAGCGGCAAGGAGCTGACGGCGGCGGACATCTGGGCCGTATTCGAACGCGAGTACCACCTGGAATCGGCGCAGGTCGCGCACCAGACGATCGCCGAAGGCGAAGGCGGCAACGTGCAGCTTCGGGCCGACGTGCAAGTCGGCAACGACAGCTTCAGCGTGCAGGGGCTCGGCAACGGCCCGGTCGATGCGTTCGTCTCCGGCATCGGAGTGCACACCGGCGAGCGCATCGAGGTGCTCGACTACCATGAGCACGCCATCGGCTCGGGTGCGCAGGCGCGTGCCGCGGCCTATGTCGAATTGCGCATCGGTGCGCGCACTCTGTTCGGCGTCGGCATCGACGCGAACATCGTCAGCGCATCGATGAAGGCGGTGTTGTCGGCCCTGCAGCGCGCAGGCGCTGCAGATCCAAGGAATGAGCGTGTGAGCGCCGCGCGGCGCGAAGGAATGAGCGTAGAGGATTGACCATGAGCGACAAGCTGATCATTTTCGACACCACCTTGCGCGATGGCGAACAGTCGCCCGGCGCGTCGATGACCAAGGACGAGAAGCTGCGCATCGCGCGCCAGCTCGAGCGCTTGCGCGTCGACGTCATCGAAGCCGGCTTCGCGGCGTCGAGCAACGGCGACTTCGAGGCGGTGAAGGCGATCGCCGACCATGTGAAGGAGTCCACCATCTGCTCGCTGGCGCGCGCCAACGATCGCGACATCTCGCGTGCCGCCGAAGCGCTGAAGGGCGCGTCTCGCTCGCGCATCCACACCTTCATCGCCACCAGCGAGCTGCACATGGAGAAGAAGCTGCGCATGACGCGCGAGCAGGTTTTCGAGCAGGCGAAGCTCGCGGTGCGCTTCGCGCGCAATCTGACCGGCGACGTCGAGTTCTCGCCCGAAGACGGCTACCGCTCGGATGTCGACTTCCTGTGCCGCGTGCTGGAAGCAGTGATCGCCGAGGGCGCGACGACGATCAACATTCCCGACACCGTTGGCTATGCGATCCCCGAGCTCTATGGCAGCTTCATCAAGACGCTGCGCGAGCGCGTTCCCAACGCCACAACGACCTCGGCATGGCGGTGGCCAACTCGCTGGCCGGCGTGAAGCTCGGCGGCGCGCGGCAGATCGAGTGCACGATCAACGGCCTGGGCGAGCGTGCCGGCAATTGCTCGCTGGAAGAGGTGGTGATGGCCGTGAAGACGCGGCGCGACTACTTCGGCCTGGATGTCGGCATCGATACCTCGCAGATCGTGTCGGCATCGCGCCTGGTGTCGCAGACCACCGGCTTCGTCGTGCAGCCGAACAAGGCGGTGGTCGGCGCCAACGCGTTCGCGCATGCCAGCGGCATCCATCAGGACGGCGTGCTGAAGGCGCGCGACACCTACGAGATCATGCGCGCCGAGGACGTGGGCTGGAGCGCCAACAAGATCGTGCTGGGCAAGCTGTCGGGCCGCAACGCCTTCAAGCAGCGCTTGCAGGAGCTCGGCATCGAGATGGATTCCGAAGGCGAGATCAACGCCGCCTTCGCACGCTTCAAGGACCTGGCGGATCGCAAGAGCGAGATCTTCGACGAGGACATCGTCGCGCTGGTGATGGACGAGGCGGTGATCGCCGAACATGACCACTACCGGCTTCTGGCGCTGTCGCAGCACTCCGAGACCGGCGAGCGCCCGCATGCGAAGGTCGCCTTCGCGATCGGCGACACCGAGGTGCACGCCGAGAGCGATGGCAACGGCCCGGTCGATGCGAGCCTGAAGGCCATCGAGTCCAAGGTGCAAAGTGGCGCCGAAATGCTGCTCTATTCCGTGAATGCCATCACTTCGGGAAGCACAGAATCCCAAGGTGAGGTGACCGTTCGCCTGCAACATGGCGGACGGGTGGTCAACGGCGTAGGCGCCGACCTGGACATCGTCGTGGCTTCGGCCAAGGCGTATCTGGCGGCGCTGAACAAGCTTCATAGCAAGAGCGATCGCGTGGCCGCACAGGGCTGACCCTGACGGATGTAACCACCCGCGGGTCTGCAGTGAGGGCTTGAGGAACGGTGCGTAAGTCACTGATCTTGCGCACCTTTTTTCTTTCACCTACACTCTCGCCCAAAGGCGTGGTTGGGATTCGCGGTGGTCACCAGATTGAGCAAGATTTACTCGGCGTTCGTGTTGGTCGGCATGCTGATGGCATTGCTGACGACCTCGGCCGCCGTTCAGGCCGCAGCCGAGAAGCCCACACGCAAGGCGGCCTCCGGCAAGCACGCGCGCGTCAAGGCGCTGCGCAAGGTGTCCCAGCATGCCGAGGAGCCGGTGCGCGCCTCGTTTGCCAACCAGGCCGGCCTGCACGACGCAACCGATGGGCTGGCGCTCAAGTCCGCCGTGGCTCTGGTGCTCGACCAGGACACCGACGAGGTTCTGTTCAGCAAGAACCCGCAAGCCGTGGTGCCGATCGCGTCGATCACCAAGCTGATGACCGCGCTGGTCGTCGTCGAGGCCAAGCAGCCGCTGGACGAAACGCTGATCGTCACGCAAGACGACGTCGATACCGAAAA
>VBDL01000642.1 GCA_005884255.1 Betaproteobacteria bacterium
GTGGCCAAAGGCGCGATGCCACCGCTCGTGCTGGTCGTGGACGACTGCCGCGCCGCCTACGACCGGATGCGCGGCCTGGGAGTGGAGTTCACGCAGGAGCCCGTGGACCGCTACGGCACCGTGGACGCCGGCTTCCGCGACCCGTCGGGAAACGGCTGGAAGATGATCGAGGCGCGCCACTGAGGCAGGTGACATGAACAAGAATCCGTCGAAGAGCGCCGAATCTCCGTCTGAGCTGATAGACGCAAGAATCGAGGAGTTGGGCGACTGGAGGGGCGAGATGCTCTCCCGGCTGCGCGCCCTGATCAAGGAAGCAGTCCCCGATGTGGCCGAGGAGTGGAAGTGGGCGAATCCCGTCTGGTCGCACAACGGGCTGATCTGCACCGGCGAGACGTACAAGAAGGTCGTGAAGATGACCTTCCCCAAGGGAGCCTCCCTGACGGACCCTTCAGGCCTCTTCAATTCCAGTCTCGAAGGCAACGTCAGGCGCGCCATCGACTTCCACGAAGGCGACAAGCTGGACGAGAAGGCTCTGAAGGCCCTCATTCGGGCCGCCGTAGCCTTGAACAAGTCTTAGGACAACCACAGAAAGTGACATAGCGCGCTGTCACAAGGCGGTGACGTCAAACGTCTGGGCAGGCATGAACGACGCCACCGATACCTTCCACCGCCTGCGTCCTCGTCTGCAGGGCATCGCCTACCGGATGCTGGGCTCCTCGGCCGAGGCCGAGGAAATCGTCCAGGACACGTGGCTGCGCTGGCACGAGGCCGACCAGGCACGCCTGGACAACACGGAGGCC
>VBDL01000643.1 GCA_005884255.1 Betaproteobacteria bacterium
CACGAAGCCGGCGATCCACAGCGTCTCGATGACGATCAGCGCGAGCGGCCGCCAGCCGGCACGTGCGAGCTGCCCGAAGCTCGTCTTCATGCCCAGCGCCGCGATCGCCGCGACCAGACAGCCGCGCGACACGTCATTGAGGCCGGCCTGCAGTGGCGCGGACAGCATGCCCAGCGAGTTCAGCAGCACCATGCCGACGAACAGCCACAGGAACCACGGCACCAGCGCCTGCTTGGCTGGCGTGCGGCCGGGTGTGCCCTCTTCGGCGATGGCTCGCTCGCGAGATCGCTTGAATGCGGCAGCGACGATCACGACCACTACCGTCAGCATTGACACGCGGAACAGCTTCACGATGGTCGCGATGTCGCCGGTCTCGTGGTTGAGCATGTAGCCGGCCCCGACCACCTGCGCCACGTCGTGGATGGTGCCGCCGAGGAAGAGCCCGGCCAAGTCGGGCGGCAGGTGCAGCAGACGGGCGATCAGCGGGTACACGATCATCGCCAGCGTGGACATCACGGTCACGGTGACGACCACCATCAGCGTGAAGCGGTCGCCTTCCTTCTCGCGCGGCAGCACCGCGGAGATCGCGAGCGCCGCCGACGCGCCGCAGATGGCCACCGCGCCGCCCGAGAGCACGCGCTGCGCGCGCGTCATGCCGAGCCGCTTGCCGATGGCCAGAGCGCAGAGCATCGTCGTGGCAAGCGCCGCGACCACGGTGAGCGCAGTCTCCCAGCCCAGTCCCGCGATCTGCGCCGCAGTGATGCGCGCGCCGAGCAGCCCCACGCCCAGCCGCAGCACCGTGCGGCCGCAGAACTCGATGCCGGGCTTGGTCTTGGCCTCGTGGCTCAGGTAGTGGAAGCAGACGCCGAAGAGCAGCGCGTACAGCAGCTGCGGGCCGCCGTGCAGCGAGGACACGAAGGTGGCCGCCAGGGCGATGACGCCGGCGAACGCCGTGCCCGGAGCCAGCGTGCGCGCGTGCTGCCACGAGCGCGCCGCCTTCGACAACGTGCCGCGCAACACGAGGGGCTGGAGGAGTGCACTCATTGGAGCACCCTCCCGCTGCGCGGGATCCCTCCGAGAGGGACGTCGTGCCCCCTTCGGAGCGGCCGTGCGGGGGCACTCATGCTGCTCTCGCCAGCACCGCCAGCGCACACGACGCGATGCGGCTGGCCACCGAATCGGAGCGGCTGGTCAGCACGATCGGCACCTTGGTGCCGAGCACCACACCCGCGCACTCGGCGCCGGCCAGGTAGACGAGCTGCTTGTAGATCATGTTGCCGGCCTCCAGGTTCGGCACGAGCAGCACGTCGGGATGGCCGGCCACCGCCGACGCGATGCCCTTGTTGTGCGCCGACTCGGCCGAGATCGCGTTGTCGAAGGCCAGCGGTCCGTCGAGCACGGCGCCGCGGATCTGGCCGCGATCGGCCATCTTGCACAGCGCGGCGGCATCGATCGTGCCGGGGATCGCTGGGTTCACGGTCTCCACCGCCGACAGGATGGCCACGCGCGGCTGCGCGATGCCGAGCCGGTGCGCGAGGTCGATCGCGTTCTGCGCGATGTCGCGCTTGTCGGCCAGTGAGGGCGCGATGTTGACCACGCAGTCGGTGATCAGCAGCGGCCGCGCGATGGTCGGCACGTCCAGCACGAACACATGGCTCACGCGTCGCTCGCTGCGCAGGCCGGCCTCGCGCGCCAACGCGGCACCGAGCAGCTCGTCGCTGTGCAGGCTGCCCTTCATCAGCGCGTTGCAGCGGCCGTCGCGGCACAGCGCGGCGGCCTGCGCGGCGGCAAGGCGCGGGTCGTCGGCCGTGCTGTGGATCGTCCACGCGGCCAGCGCCACATCGGCCTGCGCGGCCGCGGCCTCGATGCGCGAGCGCGGGCCGACCAGCACCGGCTCGATCAGCCCGGCGCGCGCCGCCGCGTGCACGGCCTCGATCGACGCGCGGTCGCACGGGTAGGCCACGGCGGTGGCGATGGGCCCGAGCGCACGCGCCGCGTCGAGCAGCGCGCGCAGGTGGGGATGCACCGCAGGGGCCGGCGGGGAAGCGGTCTGCAGCATCGCGCCGTCCCCCGCGCTCACACGTAATCCTTGTACTTCTCGAGCAGGCGCACCGGCTTGGCCAGCGCGTCGCGGCGGAACGGGTCGCCGAGCTCGCGCGTGCACATGACCTCGATCACCGTGGTCTTGCCCTCGCTCATCTGCGCGTCGACCGCACGCTTGAGCGCCGGGCCCACGTCCTCGAGCCGGTCGACCACCACGCCCTCGGCGCCCATCGCCTTCGCGATGCCGGCGAAGCTCTCGCTGTCGAGCTCGCCGGCGACGAAGCGGCGGTTGTAGAAGTCGACCTGGTTCTTCTTCTCCGCGCCCCACTGGCGGTTGTGGAACACCACCGCGGTCACCGGGATGTCGTGGCGCACGCAGGTCATGATCTCGACCATGCTCATGCCCCACGCGCCGTCGCCGGCATAGGCGATGGCCGGGCGGTGCGGCGCCGCCACCTTGGCGCCGATGATGGTGGGCAGCGCATAGCCGCAGTTGCCGAAGCTCATCGGCGCGAAGAAGCTGCGCGGCTTCTCGAAGCGCAGGTAGCTGTTGGCGACACCATCACGTCGGCCGGCATCGCCTTCTCCAGCTCGCGCAGCACCTGGCGCGGGTGCAGGTAGCGCCCGCCGGTGGGCGTGGTCTCCTGCTTGGCCTCCTCGATCATGTCCAGGCTGTAGGGGTCGCGCTCGTGCGTCCACGCGTCAAGCTCCTGCTCCCACGCGGCCTTCTCGGTGGCAATGCGGTCGGCGCGCTCGGCGCGAGTGGCGTCGCAGGCCAGCGTCTTGCCGGCCAGGCGCTGCACCAGCGCGGCGGCGGCGGCCTTGGCGTCGCCGCAGATGCCCACCGAGATCTTCTTCACCAGGCCGAGCATCTTGTGGTCGGCATCGATCTGGATGATCTTGGCGTTCTTCGGCCAGTAGTCCATGCTGTGCTGCGGCAGCGTGCCGAACGGGCCCAGGCGGGAGCCGAGCGCGATCACCACGTCGGCTTGCGACATCAGCTTCATCGCCGCCTTGCTGCCCTGGTAGCCGAGCGGGCCGCACCACAGCGCGTGGCTGGCCGGGAACGAGTCGTTGTGCAGGTA
>VBDL01000647.1 GCA_005884255.1 Betaproteobacteria bacterium
TGGAGCCGAGCAGCCAGAGGGGGACATTCGTGTCGATGCCCGGCATCGCACGCACCGACTGCCCCGGCTGCAGCGGCCCGAGGTAGGCCTGCAGCTCGAGCACGTCGTTGATGAAGCCGTCTTCCTCGTCCTGCACGAGGCGCCGGCGCAGCGCGCGCATCGTCACCGGGTCGGTGCCGGGTGCGCGGCCAAGGCCGAGGTCGATGCGGTCCGGGTAGAGCGTGGCCAAGGTGCCGAACTGCTCGGCGATCACCAGTGGCGCATGGTT
>VBDL01000649.1 GCA_005884255.1 Betaproteobacteria bacterium
GGCCGCGGCGGGCTGATCCGCGAGACCTACCGGCCGTGGCGCGCCTACAAGCGGCGCGACTTCCACCCGCGGCAGTAGGGCAGCGAGCTCGGCGCGCAGTGGCTGCGCGAGAACTCGGCGGCCTATTCCGTCGTCAATTGAGCGGTGACATCTGCACCGCGATGCCGCTCAACACCGCGTTGCCGGACAGCGGGTCGCGCAGGTTCTCGTCGAGCACCGCATTCAGATTCGCGCCCGGCCGCTGTGCCGCCACGCCGAGCTTCGCGCCGGGCAGGTCGTGCCCCCAGCCGTGCGGCAGGCTGACGACGCCGGGCATCATCGCGTCGCTGAATTCGACCTGCACGTCGATCGCGCGCTCGCCGTTGCGGATCTGCGCGCGCGCGCCATCGGCCAGGCCGAGCTTGTGCGCATCGCTCGGGTGAACCAGCGCCGTGCAGCGGAAGGGCCCCTTCGCGAGCAGCGGCAGGTTGTGCATCCAGCTGTTGTTCGAGCGCACGTCGCGGCGCCCGACGACCACCAGCTCGGGCACCGGCCGCGCCAGGTCGGCGGCCGGGCGTTGCAGGTCGTCCAGCAGCATCGCCGGCGCCAGCTCGATCTTGCCCGACGGGGTGCGCAGCACTTCGGGAATGCGCGGCTGCAAAGGCCCCAAGTCGATGCCGCCTTCGGCCTCCATCACCTGGGCCAGGGTCAAGCCCTCGGGTTTGCGGCCGAAGCCGTCGCCATAGGGTCCGCTGCGCAGCGCGAGCTCCAGTTGGCGCTCGGGCCCCTGGAAGCGTGCGACCGCGGCCAACACC
>VBDL01000648.1 GCA_005884255.1 Betaproteobacteria bacterium
TCGGCGACCGCGCGCACCAGCCGCGCCGCCGGCTCGGTGAGCTCGTGCAGCCGGTCGACGCGATCGTCCTCGATGGCCTGCAGCACCAGCTCGTTGATGCCGCCGATGATCGCGGTGGCGAGCTGCGAGGGCAGGCGTTGCGCCGGCGGCGCATCGGCGTTGACCACCTGCAGGATCAGCTCCGCACGGTACCCGTTGGTACCAAGGATGCCACTATGACCGATCTCGTCGTTCGCCGGCTGCTCATCGACCTCAACGAGCCCTTCGCGCACCACTGGGCCGGCGGCGACGCCTTTCGCTCGGCG
>VBDL01000650.1 GCA_005884255.1 Betaproteobacteria bacterium
AGGCGAAGCTGTGCGTGACAGACAGCGGCTGCGCTGGTTCGAGCAGTGCGGGCGTGTTCATGGCCTCGTCCTCCGGCGACGGCATGGGCCATCCTGCCGCAGCACGCCGCGCACCTGAACGCCCGAAAGTAAGGAGGTGCGACTTTCGCAAGTTAGGCGTGTCTACTGAAAGCGTCGTGGTCGCGCGCCACCTGCGCACGCACGGGCTCGGGCCGCGGCAGGTGTTTCACGTCTGACACAGGCCGACGAGTCGCAAGCTGCACGCTGCACCCCATGAGCAGTGAGGCCCGTTCCCCGGTACGGCGTCTGTCCGCGTTCGTTCGCCCGCATGCCGTGGGGTTGGCGCTGGCGGTGGCGGCGTATCTGCTGGCGTCGGCCACCGAGCCGCTGGTGCCCGCTCTGCTGAAGGCGGTGCTCGACGAGGGATTCGCCGCGCGGCCGAGCTTCCCGCTGTGGGCCGCCCCGGTCGCGCTGGTCGCGCTGTTCGCGGCGCGCGGCTTCTTCACCTTCTGCGGCACCTACCTGCTGAACCGCGCCGCGTCGCGCACCGTGCTCGGCATCAGGACGGCGCTGGTGCGCGCCGTGATCCGCGCCGATGCCGGCCTGTACAGCCACCTCAACCCGGGCACGGCGGTGGCCAAGGCGGTGAACAACCCGCAAGACCTCATCGGCTTGCTGAGCAGCGCGGTGACTACCGTGCTCAGCGACGGCACCACCACGGTGGCGCTGCTGGGCTACCTGTTCTACCTGGACTGGCAGATGACGCTGCTGGCGCTGGTCGCGCTGCCCGCGTCGGCCTTGCTCGCCCGCACGATCAACCGGCGCGCGCTGCGCCTCGGCGCGCAGGTCTACGACTCGCAGATGCGGCTGGTGTCGGTGATCGACGACATAGCGCGCGCTTGGCGTGTCGTGCGCACCTTCGACGCGGGTGAATGGGAGCATCGGCGCTTCGAGGCCGAGGCGAAGCACCTGCAGCGTATGACGCTCAAGAGCGTCGCGGCCAACGCGCTGATGAGCCCGGTGTCGCAGGCGGTGGCCAGCATCGGCCTGGCGCTCATCCTCACGCTCGGGCTGATGCGGGCGCAGCATGACGGCACGACGGTGGGCACCTTCGTCGGCTACATCACCGCGATGCTGCTGCTCGTGTCGCGCATGCGCCGGCTCACCGATGTGGCGCAGCCGGTCATCAACGGCCTCATCGTGGCCCGTGGCTGTTTCGAGCTGCTCGACGCCCCCGAGGAGCCCGACGAGGGCACCCGCGAGCTGACGCAATGCCGCGGCGAGATCCGCTTCGAGCAGGTCGACGTGCGCTATCCCGGCACCGACAAGCCGGTGCTGAGCGACCTGAGCTTCGAAGCCGCGGCCGGGCAGACCGTGGCGCTGATCGGCGCTTCGGGAGCCGGCAAGACCACCGTCGTCAGCGCCCTGCTCGGCTTCGTCAAGCCCGAGCGCGGCCGCATCCTGCTCGACGGGATCGACGTCAACGACTTGCGCAAGACCTCGCTGCGCCGGCAGTTCGCGGTGGTGTCGCAGGACGTCGTGCTGTTCGACGGCCCGCTGGCCGACAACGTGGCCTATGCCCAGCCGCGTGACGAGGTGCGCGTGGAGCAATGCCTGCGCGCAGCCAACCTGTGGGAGTTCGTGCTCAGCCAGCCCGAGGGCGCGGGCATGCGCATCGGCGCCAACGGCAGCCGCCTGTCCGGCGGGCAGCGCCAGCGCGTGGCCATCGCACGCGCGCTGTACAAGAACGCGCCGATCCTGATCCTCGACGAGGCGACCTCGTCGCTCGACTCGGCGTCGGAGCGGCTGGTGCAGGACGCGCTCGAGCGGCTGATGCGCGGGCGCACCTGCATCGTCATCGCGCACCGGCTGTCGACCATCGAGCACGCGGACCGTGTGGTCGCGGTCGACGCCGGGCGCGTCGTCGAGGAAGGCACTCACGCCGACCTGCTGGCGCGCGGCGGGCTCTATGCGCGGCTGCACGCGCTGCAGGCAAGGAGTGTGAGCTGATATGGTGTTCGTGCCCTCGACACAACCCACGGAGCGCCGACAGTGGCATGCCGGCCTGGAGGCCACGGCACGCGCGTACGTTCTGCCCGCGCCGACGGCAGACTGCACGATCGTCATCCCCGTGCTCGGCCAGCTGCCCTACACGCAGCGCTGCGTCGAGAGCCTGCTGGCCGGCGGCACCGATCCGGCGTCGATCCTCGTCATCGACAACGGCAGCGGCGACCTC
>VBDL01000658.1 GCA_005884255.1 Betaproteobacteria bacterium
GGCCACGCGCGACACCATCACGACGACGGCCAGCAAGTAGCCGATGAGCAGCGCCGGGCGGTGCCAGTGGTCGTCGGCGGTCGATGCGCCGGCGCGCACGAGCACCGGCAGGATCGCCGCCGCGAACATCGAGTGGCCGGAGATGCCGGTGAAGTTCAGCGGCGCGAAACCGACCCCCCAGCCGATGAAGGCCACCTTGGTGGCGGTGGTCAGCAGCGTCGCGCCAGCAGTGAAGGCGAGCCACAGCGTGGCCACGCGTGTGGCGCCCGAGCGGTACACCAGCCACAGCGCCATCGCCAGCATTGCCGGCAACAGCACCTGCGCCTCGCCCAGGCGAGTGATGGCGAACCAGAACAGGTGCGACAGCGGAGGTAGCGTGGCCGGCATGCGGCGATTGTCGCCGCTCGATGCCGGCAAGGTCTGCTTACAGCGGCAATGCCGCTTGCTCCGCGGCGGGCGCGCTGCGTTGGTGCAGGGGCCGCTGGCGAGCCGGCCGTTGCTCTTGCGATGGGCGCGCGAGGCCGAAGTCGTCGAGCGCCCAGCCCTCGGTGGCCAGCGGCTCCGGCGTGGCCAGCAGGCGCACCGGCGCGATGCCGCGCGCAGCGGCGCGCTGCACGACGCGCTCGCACTGCTCGGGCGTCAGCAGCAGCGCGAGGCGGTGCCAGCGCGCCATCACCAGCGGGTCGTGCCAGGCGTCTTCGAGCGCCCAGCGCAGCGCTTGCGCATCCGGGCTCTTGCCCGCCGTGAGCACCCGCGGCAGCAGCGCATGCACGAAGCGGCGGAAGGCGCGCTGCGCGGTGTCGCCGGGCAGCAGCGCCTCGAGGCGCGATGCGCGTTGCGCAAAGCCTTCGCCGACGAGCAACCGCGTGGCGAGCGCCTGCAGCGCCTGCACCGGGTTGAACAGGCGCAGCCGGTTCGGCGGCAGCACCACCAGTGGCAGTGCACAAGCCTGTGCATGCGGCAGCTGCGTGACGAAGGATTCGAGCACCGCGAGGCGCTGCGCCTGCCGTTCATCGAACGCCGCGCCGCCGTCGCGCGCTGCGGCAACGCGCTCGCCAAGCACCGCCAGATTGCCGGCAGCGATGCCAGCGTCGCGGCGCACGCGCTCGACGACACCGTCGCCCTCCGCCAGCGCGTCGCGCGTGACCGGGCAGTGCGTGGCCGCGAGCTGCTTCAGGTAGTGCGGCGTCACCTGCACCGCCTCGAAGGCCAGGCCCTGCCGCCACGCCTGCAGCCGCAGTTGCAGCCACTGGCGCACCGCCGGCGTTACGGCCAAGGTGCGGCGCGCGAACGCGGCGCGGCCCGCCTGCCACCCGTGGCGCACCGGGGATGCGCTGGCCAGGTGCTCGACCGGCGGCACGATGCCGTGCTGCGCATGGGCCCAGCCGATGGCAAAACCGTCGCCTTCCAACGGGGCATCGGTGTCGGCGAAATCGAGCAGCGTCTGGGCCATGTGGGTTCTCCTGGCGTTGTTGAGTGAGGCCAGTGTGGCGGGCCACTAGCTCATGGCGTGAGCCACCCGTTTACGATGCAACCCCATGGACCGCACCGAACGCTTCTACAAGATCGAACGGCTGATCCGCCAGCGCGGCAGCGTCAGCTTCGCCGCGCTGCGCGACGAGCTCGGCGTCTCGCCGGCCACGCTCAAGCGCGATCTGCAGTACCTGCGCGAGCGCCTGAACGCGCCGATCGATTACGAGCGCTTCAGCAACGGCTACCGCTTCGCCACGCCGTGGCGCGGCGACGCCGCGTCGCACGAGCTGCCCGGCGTGTGGTTCAGCGAGAAGGAGTTGCATGCGCTGCTGACGATGCACCAGCTCCTGGCCAGCCTCGACGAGGCTGATGGCGTGCTGACGCGCCACCTGCAGCCGCTGCAGGAGCGCCTGGCGGCGATGCTCGGCAGCGACGAGCACGAGGCGCGCGAGCTGATGAAGCGCGTCAAGCTGATCGGCACCGCGCGGCGGCGCGTGCCGAGCCGCTTCTTCGAGACCGTCGGCAGCGCGTTGACGCAACGCCAGCGCCTCGCGCTGCGCTACCGCAAGCGCAGCGACCGCACGGTGAGCAAGCGCACGGTGTCGCCGCAGCGGCTGGTGCACTACCGCAACACCTGGTACCTCGATGCCTGGTGCCATGCGAGCGATGCGCTGCGCCGTTTCGCGCTCGATGCGATGGAGGACGCTGAAGTGCTGCCCGAGCGCGCCAAGGCCGTGCCGCTGGCGCAGCTGGAGGACGAGCTCGATCAGGGCTACGGCATCTTCGGCGGAGTGGGTGGCGAGCGAGGAGTGGCATCCGGCGCAGCAGGGCCTGTGGCTGGACGACGGCCGCTACCAGCTGAAGCTGCCCTATGCCGACCCCACCGAGCTGCTGATGGATCTGCTGCGCCACGCCGGCACCGTGGAAGTCCACGCGCCGCTGTCGCTCAAGAAGGCCTATGCGCAGCGGCTGCAGCGGGCCGCACAACGCACCGCTTGACACACAACAGCAACGCAAGCAGCGCTGCAGCCACAGTTCTTCAACTTGCGCCACGCCGCGTGCAACGCGGCGCAACGTGGCGCCGCGCTAATCGGGGGCGACTTGTTTCGAGCGAGGAACCCCCATGAGAATGCGATCCGTGCTGGCCGGCGGGCTGGCCCTTGTTTCCCTGCTGCTCAGCGCCTGCGGCGGCGGCAGCGGCAGCGGCGGTCAGGCCCAGGTGCGGCTGATCAACATGAGCGCCGCCACGTCGCTGGACGTCTACGAAAGCAGCAACAAGCTGATCTCGTCCGTCAGTGCCAGTGCGGTGAGCGGCTACACCGGCATCGACGAAGGCAGCTACACGGTGAACTTCAAGGGCGCGGGCTCGTCGACGACGCTGCTGTCGCAGACGCGCTCCTGGTCCAAGGACACTCAATACACGCTGCTCGCCTACGAGCGCTATGGCGCCATCAAGGCGGTGCAGATCACCGAGAACCAGAGCGCGCCGTCGTCCGGTGCCGCGTCGGTGAACTTCTACAACCTGGCCACCGATGCCGGCGCGCTGGACATCTACGTCACCGACCCGTCGGCCAGCCTGACCGGCGCGATCGCGACGGCCAGCAGCATCGCCGCCGGCAATGGCAGCGGCTACATCGAGATCGGCAAGGGCACGTACCGCGTCCGCGTG
>VBDL01000659.1 GCA_005884255.1 Betaproteobacteria bacterium
CCAGGCCCTCGCTGCGCAGCCAGCCGCGCACGCGCGTCAAGGCATCCGGTGCGGTGCCGGAGGCAAGCGACGACAACAGGCTGCGCGCTGCGCTGTTGTTGCTGGTCTTGTTGATGTCGTGGATCAGCTCGGGCAGCGCGCTGAAGGTCTGGCTCGACCACGGCGGCGCAGCGCGGGCGCCCTTGCCGGCTTCCACGACGACGCGCCCGCGCAGGCGGCCGCCGCTTTCCGCCCACAGCGCAGCCACGCGCTCCGGCAGCGACGGCGCGGGCGCGCTCGCCACCGGCACCTCGTGCTGCATCGCCAGCACGGGCGGCGCGCGCAGCGCGGCCACTTCGCGTGCCCCGCAACTCGCATCCCAGCGGCCGCTGACGAGCAGCGTCGCCGAGCCGCCGGCCTCCCAGCGCGCATAGGCCGCGCAGCCGCCGCCCATCAGCACCTCGTTGACGATGGTGAGGCCGCCCACGCGCGGGCTCACGTCGATCGCGGCGCGCGCGCCGCGCGTGGGTCTCACCGCCACCACCAGCGAACTGCGCGCCGCGTCGGCACCCTTCGCGGGAGGCGGCGCGCGATCGCCGCCACCGGCTCCGTTGTCCGATGCCAGCAACAAGCGCTCCAGCACGATGCGCCCGGCGACCTCGCTCAAGCCCTGCGCATGCATCTGCCTGAACCATTGGCGCAGCTCGGCCGGCCCGAGGCCGCCCTCGGCGCCGACGATGACCAGGTCGCCGCTCAGGCGGCCCCCCACCACCGGTGCGGTCGCATAGGCCTGGCTGCGCCAGCGGTGCGCGGGGCCGAGCAGGTTCAGCGCCGCGAGCGAGGTCACGAGCTTCGCGGTGGACGCGAGGCGAAACGGCTGCTCGGCATTGAGTGCCGCCCCTTGCACCAGCGCGGCAGGCTCGACCGGTCGAAAGTACACGCCGAAGCTGGCCAGCGGCAGACCGGAAGCGCGCAATACCGCCAGCGTGGACGGCGGCAGAGGCTCGGCCGCGGCCGCCGCCAGCGCGCAGCACGCGGCGCACACCGCGCCGGCCCGGCGCCAGCGGCGCCAAGTGCGCGGGATCTGCGATGCGACGCAAGCCATGGACCCACTGCCGACTCGAAGCGTCGGCTGGCAAGCCGCGTTCCCGCTAACGGTGCCTCATCCCTCGCCGGCAAGGAAGCGCTCGACCAGCGCGAACTGCTCCGGCGTGTTCAGTGCCGGCGCATGGCCGCAGCCGGCGATCTCGACGACCACCGCGCGCGGCCCGCGCCGGCGCATGCCTTCGGCGGTCTCGCGCAGCAGCAGGTCGGAGTCCTCGCCGCGCAGGCACAGCACCGGCATCTGCAGCGTGTCCCACTCGGCCCACAGCGTGTAGTCGTCGGGGTGATCGATGAACTGGCGCACCATCGCCGGGTCGTAGTGCGGCGTCACGCGGCCGTCGGGCAGCCGCCGCGTCGACGTCTCGGTGAGGCGCCGCCACTGCGCATCGCTGAGCCAACCGTAAGGCTTGTAGATGGTGCGGAAGTACTGCTCGAGCTCGGTGACCGTGCCGAAGGCCGCCGGCTGCCCCGCATAGCTGCGGATGCGCTCGATCGCTGGTGCGGCGAGCTGCGGGCCGTTGTCGTTGAGCACGAGACGCTGGATGCGCCCGCGCAAGGGCCCGGCCGCGGCCTGGGTGCCGATGGCCCCGCCCATCGAGGTGCCGAGCCAGTGGAAGCGCTCGAGCTTCAGCTGGTTCACGAGCGACGTGGCGAGCCGCGCGTAGAACGCGAGGCAGTATTCGCGCGACGGATCGGCGGCCCATTGCGACAGCCCGCGGCCGATGGTGTCGGGGCAGATCACACGCCAGCGCTGCGACAGATGCTCGGCGATGTCGTCCATGTCGCGGCACGTGCGCGCCAGCCCGTGCCACGCGATGACGACCTCGTCGTGCTGCGCGCCCCATTCGGTGTAGTGGATCTCGCGCTCTTCGCAGCGCAGGTAGTGGGAGCTGAAACTCATGGCTCCTCCGAAGCGCCCTTCAATCCGGAACGACCAGGGTCGCGCCGCTCATCGTGATGGCATCCGCCGACGCCGGCGCGGTGGCAATCGGCGGCACGTTGCTCGCAGCGAGCGCCGGCGCGGCACCCGGCGTGCCGCCGCGCGGCAGCGTGCGCACCACCTGGCTGGCCGGCAGCGGCGTGCCGTTCTTCAGGTAGGCATACATCGCATCGAGCGCGCGGTTCAGGTACAGGTGCAGAGGCACGTAGCGCGTGTCGTAGCCGGGCAGGATCGTCGGCAGGCCGATGAAGCCGTCGAAGTGCTGCGCGTTGGCGACCTCGATGTACGACAGCTTGCTCGCGTTGCCCTCCACGGGCGCGACGTGTGATTCACCGGCAGCAGCGCGTCGTCGCGGCCGTGAACGATCAGCGCCGGCTTGCCGTGCAGGTTGCCGTTGCGCCGCGTCTCGTCGGTGCCCGTCTGCAGCGCGATGGCTGCGGCGCCGGAACCACTGAGCAGGTTGCGCAGGCACAGCGCGCCGTCGAGGTTGAAGTCCTGCACGCCGCTCGAAGGCGAGAACGACAGCAGGTCGCGCAGCGGGCCGCCGACGCCGACGTTGTTCACCAGCTGCACGCCCGACGACGGCGGCACGCCATTGCCCGTGGCGAACATCGTGGCCAGCGAGGCGGCGGCCAGCGGCGTCACCGCACCGGCCGCGGTGGTGGCCGCGAAGCTGTAGCCGCACAGGTTGTCCTTCACGCTGGCGCGCGCCAGTGCGTTGCCGAAGGTCACTGTCACCGACGGCGCCACCTCGAAGGCGGCGAGCGAGGCATGGAGCACGGCCGATTCCGGCTCCCAACCGTAGTCGCGCAGCGACTTCACCAGCTACGCCAACCTGTTCCAGAGCTGCGCGTCGCAGTCGTCGCAAGTCGCCACGGCGCCGGGCAAGGCCTTCGTCGTCGCCGCCTTCGCGGCCAACCGCTGCGCGTCGCTGCATGCGCAAGGCCTGCTCGCTGCGACCACGCTGGCCGCGCAGGCCGATGAGGCGCTGCAGAAGCCGCTCGTTGAGCACGTAGAAGCCGAACTGCACCGCCTGCAAGGTGAAGGTGCCGCAAGATCGGTGGCGCTCAGGCCCGCGTTGAAGGCCGCGCTGGTGCCGGCGCTGGCCGCGCTCGCGCGCGTGCCGTCGATCAGCGGCACCGTGTCGTTCATCAGGTCGTGCGGCGCGCCGCCGGTGCCCTTGTCGGTGTAGGCCACCGCACAGCCGCGCTTCAGGCCCCACTCGCCGGTGCTGATGGCGCCGTAGACGCCGCGCGAGCCCGA
>VBDL01000660.1:0-2327 GCA_005884255.1 Betaproteobacteria bacterium
ACCCGATCAAGGACTTCCGGCCGATCACCCTGCTCGCCAAGGTGCCCAGCCTCTACGTCGTGCACCCTGATCTGCCGGTGAAGAGCCTGCAGGACTTCATCGCCCTCGCACGCAGCAAGCCCGGCCGCCTGAACTACGGCTCGGCCGGCAATGGCAGCGCGGGCCATCTCGCGTTCGAGTACATGAAGATGGCCGCCAATCTCTTCATCGTGCATGTGCCTTACCGCGGCACCGGCCCGCAGTTGACCGACCTCCTGGCTGGCCGGCTCGATGCCGCATCGGTGGGCGCGCCGGCCATCCTGCCCTTCGTCAAGTCGGGCAAGCTGCGCTGCATTGCCACCGGCTCCAAGGAGCGGCTTCCGCAATTGCCGGACGTGCCGACCGTCGCCGAGCAGGGCTTCCCCGGCTTCGAGATGACGCAGTGGTATGGACTGCTCTCGCCCGCGACACTGCCCGCCGCGCACGCCGACAAGCTGGCGAGCGAAGCCGCGCGCGCAGTGCGCTCGAGCGCGTCGCGCGAGCGCCTGGCCGGCGACTCGGCCGAGGCCATCGGCAATACCCCGGCGCAGTTTGGGCAGTTCATCGCGCAAGAGCAGGCGCGCTGGAAGGCCGTGGTCGCCCGCGCGAAGATCAAGCCAGATTGACGATGCTCAGCGGCCAGTGGCCACGCTGCGCAGATCGTGCGCCACGCGGCCTTCGTGCAGCATGATCACGCGGCTGGCCGAGGCCAAGGTCTCCGGGCGGTGCGCGACGATGATGCGCGTGAGCTGTAGCTGCTTCACCGCCTGGTTCACCAGCCGCTCGCGATCGACATCGAGGGCACTGGTCGCCTCGTCGAGCAGCAGGATCTGCGGCCGCTTGTACAGCGCGCGCGCCAACAGGATGCGCTGCTTCTGGCCGCCGGAGATGCTGGCGCCCATCTCGCCGACCAGCGTGTCGTAGCCCATCGGCATCGCCTCGATCTCGTCGTGCACCGATGCCAAGCGCGCGCATTGCTGCACCCACGCGAGATCGGCCTGCGCGTCGAAGAAGCTGATGTTGTCGGCAATCGAGCCGGCGAACAGCTGGTCGTCCTGCATCACGGTGCCGACGCGATCGCGCCATGTGCTCAAGCCGAACTGCGCCAGCGACTTGCCGCCGACGCGCAGCTCGCCGGCCTGCGGCGCATGGATGCCGAGGATCAGCTTCAGCAAGGTCGTTTTGCCGCAGCCCGAAGGCCCGGCAATCGCCACCGACTCGCCCGGCTCGATGGCCAGGTTCAGGCCGTTGAGCACCGGCGCCTCGGTGTCTGAATAGGCGAACTGCACACCCTGCAGCTCGATGCGCGCCGGCGCGTCCGAGGGCTGCAGTGGCGCATCGCCCTCGCGCTCGGGCGCCGCGAGCACGATGTCGGCCAGCCGCTCGCCCTGCAGGCCGAGCATCTTCAGCTCCACGGTCTTGTCCACCAGCGCCGAGAAGCGCAGCGCGAACTGCTCCTTGTAGGCGATGAACGCGAACAGCATGCCCACAGACAGATGATGGTCGAGCACCAGCAGCGCGCCGACCCAGACGACGATCACCCGCTCGAGGCCGAACAACGTCTTGTTGAGCACGCCGAACGCCAGCTCCAGCTTGCGCGTCGCGAGATCGGCGTTCATCGCGTCGACCACGAGATTCATGAAGCGCGAGCGGCGGTCGGCCTGCCGGTTGTGCAGCTTGATGGCCTGCACGCCGCGCAGCGATTCGAGGAAGTGGCTCGACTTCTTCGCGTCGTGCACCAGCGCCTCTTCGGTGGCGTCGCGCAGCGGGCTGAAGAAGGCCCAACGCAGCAGCGCGTAGGCCGCCACCGCGCCGAGCGCGATCGCCGACAGGCGCGCGCTGTAGACCAGCATCACCGCCAGTGTCACGATGACGAGCAGCCCGTCGAGCAAGGCCTCGATGAAGCTGGTGGTCAACGTGCGCTGCATCTGCTGCACGGCGCCGAAGCGCGACCACACGTCGCCGGTATGGCGCTTCTCGAACCAGGCTACCGGCAGGCGCAGCAGGTGCGCGAACACGTTCGACAGCCACTGCAGGTTGAGGCTCGCCGAAAGATAGAGCACGGCCCACGAGCGGATCGCGCCGGTGGCCACCTGGATCAGCACCAGCAGACCGAAGCCGACGCCCAGCGTCACCAGCAACTCACGATCGGCACTGACCAGCACGCCGTCGACCACCCACTGCAGCAGGAAGGGCGACAGCAGCATGAAGCCTTCGAGCGCCAGCGCAAGCGCGAAGATCTGCAGCAGCGAGCGCTTCAGGCCGGTGATCGGCCCGAGCAGCTGCGCCAGACTCACGCGCTGGCGCTC
>VBDL01000660.1:2396-3268 GCA_005884255.1 Betaproteobacteria bacterium
TCAGCACGACGAAGTGGTTCAGGTCCCAGTGCAGCACGCAGGGCAGCTGCAGCTGCGGCAGCTGATCGAGCTCGGCGCGTACCGCGCGCGCATTGAGCTGCAAGCGCTCGGCCAGGCGCAGCAGGTCGGCCGCCGAGCAGCCCTTGAGCGACAGCGAGAAGCGGCGCCGCAGGTTCGGCAGATCGGTTTTGAGACCATGCCACGACGCGACCATCGCCAGGCACGCCAGCCCGCATTCGGCCGCCTCGCTCTGCAGCACCAGCGGCAGACGCTTGAAGCCAAGGCCCAGCTGGAGCTCTTTCACACGCGCCCCGCCAAGCCGAGCAGCGGCTCGAAGATCCACTCGATCAGGCTGCGCCGCTCGAGCAGCACATCCGCCTCGATCTGCATGCCAGCAGCAAGCGGCTGCGCCTGCCCGTAGGCGTCGACAGACTGCCGCTGCAGCGCAACGGTGATGCGGTACAGCGGCTCGCCGTCGGCGGCCGACGCGGCACCGGCGATCGGCAGTGCGGCCAGCTCGCCGGCCTATAAGGGAAGGCTTCGTAGCGCAACAACACCGGCTGCTGCGGCCGCACGAAGCCGACGGCGCTGGACGGTGCGAACAGCTGCGCCTGCAGTTGCGCGCCGGCCGGCAGCAAGCTGGCCAGCGGCACCGCCGGCGTCACGCTCTGCCCCGGGTCGGCCAGCACCGCGCTGACCACGCCGTCGCGCGGCGCACGCACGATCAGGCGCTCCTTCGCGCTGCTCTCGGCCGACGCCTGCGCCAGCGATGCAATGTCGCGCTCGATCTCGCCTTGCCTTGCGCCGGCGCGCAGCGGCAGCTCGCGCGCTTGAGCCTGCAGCGTGGCGATGTCGCGCTCCTGCGTCGCGCG